>NZ_JVIP01000017.1:0-5539 GCF_001076435.1 Corynebacterium sp. 401_CJEI | reverse complement strand
CTTGCCAAGGTTAGGGTCGCGGGTTCGAGTCCCGTCATCCGCTCCACGCTAACTCCCTTGTGGTCCTCCACAAGGGAGTTTTTTGGCGAATCAAGGAAAAGGATGCTGCAGTGGATAGCTATTGCAGCATCCTTTCGTTTGAAGGATAATCCCTGATTAAACACCTTGTTTTCCGAGAGAAAGAACCACCTGCCATGTCAGAGTTCACAGCACAGGTTCAAGCACTTCGCTCGTTGATCGAGGCCGGAGAGTTTATCTCCGAAGACACTGATGGCCTCATCCAACTTGCTCAACCAGGCGTAACCCTTCCCTACTCCAACAGCACTCCCACCGACCATGGTTCGTACTTCGGTGGCAGGCCGTATCTTCCGGAAGGTGCGACATGGCCCATCGCAAAGAGCGGTCAGCCACTGCTCCACATCATTCAGCTGAATTTTGCGGATATTGTCGGTCATGTGCGTGCGGAGGGGGCGTCGACAAGCGAAGCAACTCTCGACGGATTGATTCCCGAATCAGGAATTTTTCAACTCTTTGTCGGCGCTGATCCCCTCAGCGGCGGATTTACTTCAGATTCGCCAGGAAACGGCATGGAGATTCGCTATATCCCTGAGCCTGCGGAAGGCTTTGGCAACCACAGCTTCCCTGGACCTCATACCGCGGAGCCAGCAGCCTTCGATGAAGAGCACGAGGATTACTGCTCCCCGTTCAACGAGGATATTGGGACGGTTATGAACTCTCCGATTTCCTTGTCTAGTGCAGTGGCAATGATCCCTCCCACTGACCAAGCAGTGTACGAGGCGTTGGAGTCCGAAAAGGACGATGACTTTCTTGATAACGATGACTACTTTGACGAGCTAGTTGAGTTGCGAGCCGCAGCCAGTAACCAAAGCAACATTATGCTTGGCGGTTTCCCCGCTTTCGCGCAAGACCCTTTTCAGCCTGATGGGTACGTTCACTTCCTAGAGATCGATTCCACATATCTCGAAGAAGAAGAGCTCCCCTTCGAGGCCATGTGGGGCGATCTAGGTGTGGCCCACGTATTCCTTCACCCAGACGCGTTGAAGAAGATGCACGCCGGCGAGGCCGTGGTGTACCGCTCCGAAAATACTGGCACGACCGATGGTGCTGTTTTCTACTGGGATTGTGGCTAGGTTTGTTTTCCACAATCGCCCCATTTGGTTTGCCTTTAATCCAAACCACAGTTTCGACCATTACCTGGAGTAAATAAAGTGGTAGGCGACTTTCTTATATTCGCAGTTATTATCGTATTTGTATCCCTTTTAGTATTTTTTGTTGAATTCCGCGGATCCGATAAACCTGTGGAGTGGCCACAGGCGAATATTGGTGTTGGACAGATCGAATCCTTCAGCGTCACCGGCAAGCCCGATAAGAAGGGTTACTACACGGTCATCATGCAGATGGCAGTCGAGGCACAAGATGGGAGCCACTTTAAGTCGGTTTTGACCCGTCAACTACCGGAACATAAGCACTCCCTCCTGCAGCAAGGCATACTCGTCCCTGTGATGTACCGCCCAGACCGACCGGAGAAGGTCAAGATTGCCCGCGGCAGGCATGAGAAACGGGCTCAAGATTTCCTGAACCAAGTCAAGATTCGCGATGGAATTCTTGATCGCGAAATGTTAGAGGCTGATCTACGAGGACGTCCGACTTACTCACAGGTGAAATACATCAAAGACACCGGACGAAAAGTTCGTGGCCTCAATGAATATGAACTTGGACTGTCTGTCTTCCCGGCGCATGGTGAGCCCTACTCTGCCACTAAGACAATGGTGTTAATGAATTACGAGGCGGCAGCGGTAACCCCGGGGACCATCCTGCCGACACGATACCTTCCAAATCAACCAAACGCACTGGTAGTTAGCCTGCGTCCTAAGAATGAAAAGGCCGATGCAAAATGACGAACTATGAGTCGTGGGAAAACGAAGAACTAAATGAGCTGGAAAAATATCGGCGAACTGCAGACGTTGGCGGCCATAACCGTACCGGTACAGGTGCGAGCACCGGTGGCGACGGCAGCATTCCGGACTATTTCGACCAGTCGGACTTTGACTGTCCATTCTCTGAAACAGGAAGTTTTACCAACGGTTGGTGCGACGCTCTAAATTTCGGTGACGGCAGCGACAGCGGAGACGGCGGGGACTCGAACAACAACAATAACAATAACAATAACAACAACAATAATAATAATGGCTAAGACAATACTTCCGTTACCGACGATTCCTACCGTCGGCGTGCCAGCACTTGATGAGACCGCTGCTGCGGACAACGCCACTTTTCAAGCAGCTGTAACCACTAAAGCTGGATTCAGACTTCACCACAAAGCAATTAAGCTGACCTTTGTTCCTAACCAGTATTGCAATCTTGGGTGCAGTTACTGCTACCTGGGCGATCTCACCGAGAACAAAGACAATCCTTCGGATGTAGTGTCACAATTCAATCGCATTGCGAACCATCTGGATCACCAGGGAATCCTCATCAGCTCGTTACTTTTGCACGGTGCGGAAATTTCGACTTTGCCAGCATCTGTATTGCGCGACCTGTTCAACGCATATACGGAGTATCGCTCTAAGTATCGCTTGCAGCTCAAAGCTTTAGGCAGCAACGGCGCAGCGATCCACATTAAAACCAATCTGTACAACTCCGATAAATTAAGGCCCCTCTACGAGGAGTTCGAAGTTTCCATTTCAGGCAGCTTTGATTTGCCATTTAGCCTGCATGAGAAACTGCGTACAACCAAGGCGGGGAAATCGACCCTCAAGCGAACAATTAACAATGTTTTGCTCCTTGGTGAATATCCATTCCGCAAGCAGATAAGCTGCGTAGTTGGGAAAGAACACCTCGAACGCATCGACGAGTTTATTCATGATATTGAATGGCTCGATGAACATGGTTTTGACATGGTTACCGACTTCTACATCATGTTTGCCTACGATAGCGTGAAGTCGGACTACACTTCCCAGCTCAACCAGCAGGAAATGGTTGAATTCTTCGAAGCTTTGCGGCTCCATTTCGAAGGCACAAAGTTCGAACAAGCCATTTATTATGAGTGGTTCAAGGAATTTACCCACGGTTACTGCACTAATCAGATCAATTGCGGCACCAATAACTTTCTAGTGCAGAAGGACGGGGACGTTTACCCGTGCCACAGAGGTCAGGCAGAACCTGACTTGAAGTTTGGCAATATTCTCCAACTGGGAATGCCTGAGTTGATTACGCGCGGCGGCGATGCCATTCGCGCTTATGAGCGGGCCAATCCTGCTCTATCCAGTGACTGCATTAGCTGTGAGTATTTCTATCTCTGCCATGCCGGGTGTCCAATTCAACGCAACAACACCCAGCAGGACAAGGCCTATACCTGCGGTATCCAGAAGGCGCTTTATCGCGCCCAACCACATCGCTTTCCGCCCAAGCCGGAAGTTTCGCGCCGCCTTGTTGACTCATTCATTCGACAAAACCAGCCGCGTATTTACGATGACCTGTCAGTTCCTCGAGTAATTGAGTTTAATCCCGAGCTCTTCGAAGAGAAGAACTCGATTACATCGATTATCAACCGCGATTCTAATTTGGCAACGTTGTTCCGAAAAGGTGCGATACGTCTCCATGTCAACGAGGCGTCCTGTGACTTGTTCTCCAGCCGACTCTATGGTCGCATCACCCAGGCCAATATTTCGCCTAGCGATAGCATCAAGGTGTTTGTCGCAGACGACCTTTGGGCACTGAATGCAGGCGACGGCGCAATTAACGCGGTCCGGGTACAACTCTTGCGTGACAATCTCGTTGTCTATGGAGACGAGGCCCGAACAAAGATGGAGCACGTCGCCACGACCGATTTTTATGCCGCAGAACTGACTCGCGCGGAAGGTGGTTGGATTTTGGATTTAACCGGGTTTTTCAAGCAGTACGCACACACGTTCCTTCCCGATTATGGCAATCTCTTATCGATCACAACGATCAAAGCTCGTGAATACCACTACGCAAAGCACGCCAAAAACGCGTTCTACCACCTGGAAACGGTGAATCTTCCCTTCCACGAATTTCGGTTTGATTGGAAGCCAGATCCGTCAATTGATATTCAGGCTACATAGAAACGACCGCCCCAGGAACTTCCCTGGAGCGGTGGGTTAAGTAGCAAAAAGTGTGTCCGCTCGGCGTGTTGCGGGGCGGGCACACCGTTTGTTACTTCATGGGGCCTTTTCTGATTCCTATCGAGTGTTCGTACTCGGTTGGGATAGCGTTGTCGTAGAAGGCTGGTCGGCCTGTTTCATGGTCGGCTTTGTTGTGGTCTTCTTCGACAAGATCGTTGACTTTGGCGAGTTGATCTTGGCCGAAATTGCACTGCCTGGCGATCTTTAATGGGTCGTCAGGCAGTTGCGTTTTCGAGTGCAGGTACCACTCGAGCATTTTTCGTTGGCGTTCCCCGGACCTGCCGCGATGCGCGTCGGCGATGCGTTTGAGCCCGGCGTTGATGCCGCCTTCCAGACTGTTTGTCGTTGAAGCCCAGCGTTGAGGCTCAAGCGCATTCGGTGGTGGCTGCAGGTAGGTAAACAGCCATCCTTTCCGTGAGAGGTGCAGCAGGGAGTTGTATGCCTTGCGAACTCGCAGATGGGTCCATTCCCACTGGTTGTTGAGTGTGCGGCGCTCTTTTGACACGGGCGTTTTCTCGTTGAGGAATGCTTTGAATACCTGTCCGAAGTCGTGCAGACGCAGCGTCCACTCCCGTGCCTGGTCGAGTGTGGTGATACGGGTCAGTTTCAACGCCAGGGCGTAGATGGCTTTGCCGGCGTCGGTGCGTGGTCGTGATGTGGTGTAGCGGCGGATGACGCGTTGCGCATGGACGAGGCATCGTTGGATTATCGCGTTCGGCCAGCAGGCTTTAATCGCAGTAAGTGCGCCTTGTCCGCCGTCGAGGACGACGCAGAGCGGCTCAGCGATTTTGCGGAGTAGCTGCGTGTAGGCGTGGGCGGTTTCGTGTTTGGTCCAGTGCCATGCGATGACGTGGTCGTGGCTGGCTGCGACGAGCAAGCATCCGGCGGCGGTGTAGGTACCGTCGATGAAGATCTGGTCGTAGATGCGCTGTGGGTCACCGTCGTTGGGGATGTCGATGAGCCAGAACGGTTTGAATCGGCGGTCAAGTGTCCAACGGCTTACCCCTTGTTGCTGGGCGAGTTCAGACAACGTTGCTGTGGAGGTGGCATAAGAGACGAAGGCTTTAAAGTCGCGGGTCTGCGTGCGGTCGGTGCGGGTTCGTGTCGTGGAACTGCCGCAGTTCGGGTCCTTGCATCGCCACCTGGTTGTGCCTTTAGAAGTGGTTCCGTTTTTCTTCATTTGCCCAGCGCATATCGGGCATCGTGGTCTGTTTTTACTCACCCGGAAAGCACACCAACCCCCGATTAGCACATGCGGGTGCCATTCCGGTGGATTGAACACTAATCGGGCGGATATAAGGTCTTGATGCTTATATCCGCCCGATTTACCCAGCCTAATCAGCAGTAATGCTGAAAGTCAGACACACTTTTTG
>NZ_JVIP01000016.1:0-7568 GCF_001076435.1 Corynebacterium sp. 401_CJEI | reverse complement strand
GAAAGTGTCATAAACTCACACAGTTTCACATTTGCAGCCCGTAATTTCTGGGGTTAAAGGCCAAAAATGTGAGCCTTTCCGGCGGCGTGGTTATCTGACCCAGCCTTTTCGATGCCGCCTCCTCCCCCATAGTCACTACCGAGTAGCCACCAAGCCTGCATCCGCGGACTGCAGCTTGCCGTCAACCATCTCCACGATTCGGTCGGCACCGTGGAGCTGCCCCAGGTCGTGGGTGATGTACAGGGTGGCCACACCCATCTTCCGCGTCACATCCATAATCAGTCGCGTCACCGCCCCTGCACTCTTCTGATCCAAAGCCGCGGTCGGTTCGTCGACTAGCAACACTTCCGGCTCATTCATCAGTGCGCGCGCAACATTGACGCGTGCCTGCTGACCACCGGAAAGCTGGCTCACGCGACGTTCTCCCAGCCCAGCCAGTCCGACTGCCTCGAGCAATTCATCTGCGCGCTTCTCCGCTTCACGACGGCCACCCGCGGGCCACCCGAAAACACGGCCCAATCGCCGCATTGCGATGAGCTGCTGCTTGACCGTCAGCGCTGGCAGAAGATTCGGCTGCTGGAAAACGATGCCGATGTGTTCGCGACGAATCTTGGCAGCATCCGCGCCGCGAGCGCTCAGATCAATGGCCTTCCTTTCCGCACTCTCGTCCGCGCCTGCACCGTTCGCGTCCTGCTTGTTGGAGTACAGCGTGACATGTCCGGTATCGGCACTCTTCAAACAACCTGCGATGGTCAACAGAGTCGACTTGCCGGAACCCGATGGTCCGACCAGTCCCACTACCTCGCCTGCCCGGATCTTCAGCGAGATGTCATCCAAAATGGTGCGTTTGTTGTCGCCATCTTGGACGGTCAGCGAGATGTTCTTCAGAGCGAGTGCCACGGGAGCCTGGTTGTCGATATAGGTAGTCATTTTGTCCTCAATTCCTCAATTCCTCAGTTGCAGGTTGTGCATGATTAACACGATGTGAGTGTTCTGTGGGAAGCCGCCGTGCTAGGCCGTGCTAACGAGCCACTACGCATTCGCCAATGCGGTGGTCGGATCGACGCGGAATACCGGCACCAGTGCCAGCAGCGCACCAACTACGCCGGTCACGGCCAGAATGAGCCCCGGCACGACGGTCGTGGAAGCATCGACCACAATTGGCATGACGTCGCCGCTCTGCAGAGCCCAGCCCGCCGCTGCAGTCACCGCAACACCGCCGCCGACTCCGATTGCCAGCACGGCCAGGACCTGCGCCAGAGAGTCAGCCACCAGCACGGAGCGGGACGCACCGAGCGCCGAGGAAATGGCCACACCACGCAGTCGTTGAACAGTCCACACTGTGAAGAACGCGCCTACCACCAGCGCAGAAATCACATACAGCATCGAGGTCATCGCGTTCAGCGAGGTCTGCTCGCCCTGATAGGAAGCCGACAGGTTATTGCGCTCGCCGTCGCGCAGAATTGTTCCTTCCGGGACATTCGGCAGCTGCGTCGCAGACTCGTCGACAACCATCGCCGCCGGCACCATCTGCCCCGGTGTCAGGTCTTCCATCACACCGCGCCCGGCATAAATGACCGCTTGGTGGTCCAACCACTTATCCCCCGCCACGCGCGCAACGGTGGCCTCGTGCTCGCCCATCGCGCCAGACAGGGTCAGCGAGTCACCTTCCGCAATGGCGGTTTCACTGACACCGTCGGTGACGGCCACCTGGTCGTCGTTAAGCGAAAAGTCGGAGATGACGGTGACGGGCGTTTCATCGACGCGCGCACGACTGACGTAGACATCGCGGATGGTGGCGTTGTTATCGTTCGCCCACGTCTGGACGCTCTTTCGCGCCGTCTCGCCGATGCTTGACGACGACAGCGACGTAGCCCCCTCCGAGATGACGACGGCGTCGTTTTTGCCGTAGACCTCGTCAAGTGCGGAGACGGACTGGGCTGACAGTCCGGCAGCCAAAGCCGAGAGGAACGTGACCATCACAGCAATCATGCCGACGGTGATGGTGATCAGTGCGGCACGGCCTGGAGCGGCTCGAAGTTCTTTCATTGACTGGTACATACTCATTATGGTCGTGGATTCAAAGGCGGATTTAATCGCCAGGGAGGTTGAACTTCGTCTCCAACTTTCGGTTGATGTTGACAATTCCGGCTTGTCAGCGGTGTTTTGGCAGGTGGAACTGCCCTAAGCTCGAGAGCGTGGATACTCCTGAGACCCTGAATCGCAGCTGGCAATTACTGCGGTTTGCCCTGGATGTTTTGGTGCTGGTGCTGCTGGCGGTATGCGTGGTTCCGGATCCGCAGTGGCGAATCATCACCTATGCGGCGTGCTTTCTAGCGGTGTACATTGCAGGTTCCATTGGGCCGATTGGGCAGGCTCGGCATGGCAACGTAGCCAACGAGGTCGCGCTGACTAAGCCGCGTGGCCTGCTGTTGGGCTGGCTTGTGATTCTGCTGCTGTGCTGGGCGGCGTTGGCGTTTGCAACGCTGGACGCCTCGTTCCTGGTTTTCCCACTGTTTTTCGTAATTTTGCAGGTAACCGGCGGCCTTATGGCCGTAATCATGGTGGCGGCGACAACGGCGACGGCAATTGGCGCCATCGCTATCCATACTCCGCTGACATTTGGTGGTGTCCTCGGCCCCATTCTGGGTGGGACGTTTGTACTCACGGTGGGGCTGGGGTTCCGGCTCCTGCAGAAGGAGACTATCGAAAAGACCAAGGCGCTGGAGGAGCTCTCAGCTGCCCGCGCCCACTCGGAAGCACTGTCCCGTCGTGCCGGTGAGCTGGACGAACGCGCACGCCTCGCAGCCGATATTCATGACACCGTGGCGCAGGGGCTTTCCTCCATCCAGCTGCTGCTGCATTCGGTGGAGTCCCGCATGAAAAGTGCTCCCACTCAGCATGACCAGACCTCGGTGGATTCGCTACAGCTCGCCCGCAAGGTTGCGGCCGACAATCTCGCCGAGACCCGGCGCATCATCGCAGCACTTCAGCCGGCTCCCCTCGAAGGCGCAGACCTATCCGGTGCGTTGGAGAAGGTCTGCTCCTCCACGGTGCTGGGCGATGCTGTCAGCTTCTGCGTCGACGGCACACCCACGCGGCTGCCGGCCACCGTCGAAGCAACCATTATCAGGGTGGCCCAGGCGAGCTTGGCGAACGTCGTCAAGCATGCACACGCCACGCGTTGCCGTGTCACCCTGACCTACCAGCCCGACGAGGTTCTGCTCGACTGCGTCGACAACGGCATCGGCTTCGACCCCACCGCACCAACTAACGACGACAGCGTGGGGATCGCCAACGCGCGCCGACGCGTGGAGAAGCTCGGCGGCACCTTCACCATCGAGTCGGAACCGGGGCGTGGCTGCGGTGTCAGCGTCAGCATCCCGCACGAGCTCGCCTCTTAAAGTCCCGCGCCTGGTATGCAGGTAGGAAACGACCATTCACATCACCCGAGGAGTTAGCCAGGTGACCAAGCCCATCGGAGTCCTCATCGCCGACGATCACCCCATCGTCCGCGCTGGTCTTCGCGCAGTCGTTGAATCGGCGCCGGATATCGTCGTGGTTGGCGAGGCGGCCAGCGGTGACGAGGCGGTCGAGAAGGTGCGCGCATCGCTTGACGACGACTCTTGCGACCACATCGATCTGGTACTCATGGACCTTCGCTTTGGTGAGGCCCCTGGCACTGCTACCCGCGCAGGCGGAGTTGATGCCACCGCAGCCATCCGCGCACTGGCCGGGCGCGGCGCAAAGGCCCCAGAAGTGTTGGTGGTGACCAATTATTCTTCGGACTCCGATGTGCTCGGCGCTGTCACCGCAGGCGCAGTTGGTTATCTGCTGAAGGATGCCGCTCCGGAGGAGCTCATCGATGGTATCCGTCGTGCCGTTCGCGGCGAGACCGTGCTGAACACACAAGTGGCCGGGCGCTTGATGGGTCGGATGCGCAACCCCAGTACAGCACTAACCCCGCGCGAACTCGAAGTGCTCGAGTTGGTCGCGCGGGGTATGTCGAATAGAAAAATTGCAGAACAGCTGGTGCTCACCGAAGCGACTGTGAAATCGCATCTGGTACATATTTTCACCAAGCTAGACGTCAGCTCCCGCACCGCGGCTGTTGCTCGGGCGCAGGAGCTGGGAATGTTGGGTGATTAGGAAACGGACTAACCCGCGTGGCTTAAATGATGGCCTCACTTAGAGGACATGAGCTACCAGGAGCTGGTCTCGTCGGCGTTGCCCTTCTTCCAGGTCTCCCACGGAATGTTCCAGTCACCTAGTCCATCAACACCGGAGAGCGTCTCACCAATCGTATTCTTCACAATCACGATGTCACCGCGCTTAGTGTTGTCCAGGAACCACTTAGCGTTGGCGTCAGTGACGTTGATGCAGCCGTGAGACTGGTTGACGCTGCCCTGTGCCCACGTTGACCACGGTGCACCGTGGACGTAGATACCGGAGTAAGACATCTGCGTTGCATAGTTAACCGGCGTGACGTAGCCACCGTTTTCCAGAGACAGGCCGTAGGTACGAGAGTCCATCACCATGGTCTCGTTGCGATCACCGATGATGTACTGGCCATTCGGAGTCGGGTGAACATTCGACCCCATAGAGATAGGCATGGAGTTTACGACTTCACCGTTCTTCTTAATGACCATGGTCTTCGTCGCGTCATCAGCGATAGCAATGACTTCATCACCGATAGTGAAGCTGGTTTCGGCGGACTCCGCACCGTACATATCGTCACCAAGATCCGTGCCGTAAATATCGGACTTCACGGTAACCTTGGTCCCCGGCTTCCAGTACTCCTTTGGACGCCAGCGCACCTCACTGTTATTCAGCCAGTAGAAAGCGCCTTCCACCTTAGGCTCGGTGGTCACCTTAATTGCTTCCTCAGCAGCCTTGCGGTCCGAAATACTCGCGCTGAACTTCACAGCAATAGTCTGACCGACACCCACGGTGGAACCATCCAGCGGGGACAGGTAACCATTTACCTGAGAAGTCGGCTCGACGGTGGTGAAAGAAGTAGCCAGCTTTTCTGTGCCCGAGGTGGCGTTAATCTCATAGGTCTTTGAGTAGCCCAGGGGTTCTGCAGTGGTCCACTTGGTACCACTGGAGTCGAGCTTGCCCTTGACCTCTTTGCCCTCAGGGTTGGTCATAACAACCTTGTCCAGGTGATGTCCCTCTTCCACCTGAACCGAAATCGGGTCAACCACCGAAACATCGGTGGCGTCGTCCTTCACACTGGCGACAAGACCAACGTCTGGCTTCTCCGCCTCTTGCTGCTCGGCATTATCTCCGCCGACGGTACAAGCAGCTAGCGAGATGGTGGTCGCAAATGTCACCACCGCCATCGACAGGCGCTTAAAAGATTGCCGCATGATCGTGCTTCACTCCAACAGTGCAATTATTAAGTAGTAAGTCCCGGGGACACACTGCGACACACAGCGGAGTCCTGCTACAGCCCCTGGTGCGCCCTCGAAAAAGGTCAGACTGCCCTGCAGCGGCACTAGCCACCGATAAAACGCTCGCCCTAACTGAAAAGCCTTATTGACTGCCCAATCGCAGTCATCAACCCCTCACAGGGCGCAGCACGCAAAGTAGCCCAACGGTTCCTACAGTTAACCCTCTGGAAAATTGCTGTGCAACCCCAAAAAACCGGGGCACTTCAACCGACCTGGGAAAACAGCGCCCCCTTGAAGCTGCGTTACCGAAAAGTAATCAGTTCGCTATTCAAAAGTGCCACCGGACGCTTCCGGACGTTACTGAACACTGTCGAACGTAACTCCGACATCTATGCACACTCCCAACGTCGATGGCATTGATACAGGCCCTACCCCACTTTGAGGATTTCCAAACTATTTTTGAACTTTTTTCAAACGGTTGCGCAAAACCTTTCAAAAAACATGCAAAAACATCAATTCAAAAACAGCATCTGACCAGCCGATTTTACAAACAATCAGAAACCTGGTTATATATCTTCTCGTTGCCGGCGAGGAGCTCACACAGAGAGCACCAAGCAGGAAACAGTAAGCGCCATTAGCTCAACTGGCAGAGCAGCTGACTCTTAATCAGCGGGTTCGGGGTTCGAGTCCCTGATGGCGCACAATACAGACCGGGAAGGTAGAAATACCCTCCCGGTCTTTTTGTTGCATAACAAGCGTAGGCGCCAACTTGGGGTTAAGTAGCAAAAAGTGTGTCCGCTCGGCGTGTTGCGGGGCGGGCACACCGTTTGTTACTTCATGGGGCCTTTTCTGATTCCTATCGAGTGTTCGTACTCGGTTGGGATAGCGTTGTCGTAGAAGGCTGGTCGGCCTGTTTCATGGTCGGCTTTGTTGTGGTCTTCTTCGACAAGATCGTTGACTTTGGCGAGTTGATCTTGGCCGAAATTGCACTGCCTGGCGATCTTTAATGGGTCGTCAGGCAGTTGCGTTTTCGAGTGCAGGTACCACTCGAGCATTTTTCGTTGGCGTTCCCCGGACCTGCCGCGATGCGCGTCGGCGATGCGTTTGAGCCCGGCGTTGATGCCGCCTTCCAGACTGTTTGTCGTTGAAGCCCAGCGTTGAGGCTCAAGCGCATTCGGTGGTGGCTGCAGGTAGGTAAACAGCCATCCTTTCCGTGAGAGGTGCAGCAGGGAGTTGTATGCCTTGCGAACTCGCAGATGGGTCCATTCCCACTGGTTGTTGAGTGTGCGGCGCTCTTTTGACACGGGCGTTTTCTCGTTGAGGAATGCTTTGAATACCTGTCCGAAGTCGTGCAGACGCAGCGTCCACTCCCGTGCCTGGTCGAGTGTGGTGATACGGGTCAGTTTCAACGCCAGGGCGTAGATGGCTTTGCCGGCGTCGGTGCGTGGTCGTGATGTGGTGTAGCGGCGGATGACGCGTTGCGCATGGACGAGGCATCGTTGGATTATCGCGTTCGGCCAGCAGGCTTTAATCGCAGTAAGTGCGCCTTGTCCGCCGTCGAGGACGACGCAGAGCGGCTCAGCGATTTTGCGGAGTAGCTGCGTGTAGGCGTGGGCGGTTTCGTGTTTGGTCCAGTGCCATGCGATGACGTGGTCGTGGCTGGCTGCGACGAGCAAGCATCCGGCGGCGGTGTAGGTACCGTCGATGAAGATCTGGTCGTAGATGCGCTGTGGGTCACCGTCGTTGGGGATGTCGATGAGCCAGAACGGTTTGAATCGGCGGTCAAGTGTCCAACGGCTTACCCCTTGTTGCTGGGCGAGTTCAGACAACGTTGCTGTGGAGGTGGCATAAGAGACGAAGGCTTTAAAGTCGCGGGTCTGCGTGCGGTCGGTGCGGGTTCGTGTCGTGGAACTGCCGCAGTTCGGGTCCTTGCATCGCCACCTGGTTGTGCCTTTAGAAGTGGTTCCGTTTTTCTTCATTTGCCCAGCGCATATCGGGCATCGTGGTCTGTTTTTACTCACCCGGAAAGCACACCAACCCCCGATTAGCACATGCGGGTGCCATTCCGGTGGATTGAACACTAATCGGGCGGATATAAGGTCTTGATGCTTATATCCGCCCGATTTACCCAGCCTAATCAGCAGTAATGCTGAAAGTCAGACACACTTTTTG
>NZ_JVIP01000015.1:0-123845 GCF_001076435.1 Corynebacterium sp. 401_CJEI | reverse complement strand
GGGTTAAGTAAAGAAAAGTGTGTCTTTTCCGGGCGTGTTGCGGTTATTTGATCCAGCCTTTTTGGATGCCGAGGTTGTGTTGGTAGCTGGTGTCGATGGCGGTGTCGTATTCTGCTGGTGCACCGATGTCATTGGTAGTGGCTGTGGTGTTGTGGGTGATCAGGTCTGTTGCTGTGGAAAGTGCGTCTTGACCCCATCGTTGGTCCCTGGCGATCTTGACCGGATCGTCAGGGACTTCTGTATGTAGATACAGCCACCAATCCATCACTGTGCGTTGATGCGGTAGTGATAGTCCGCGGTGTCTGCGGGCTAGTTCTTTTATGGGGGCGTTGATGCCACCTTCGAGGCTGTTTGTTGTTGCTGCAAGGTTGTCGGGGTCGATGGTTGTTGGTGGGGGTTGCAGGTAGGTAAACAGCAGGTCTCTGCGGTGCAGAGATAGCAATGATTGATAGGCCGCTCGGACGCGTTGGTGGGTGTAGACCTTGGTGTAGGCGCCGGTAACGGGGTCTTTGATGGTGGTTTTCTCGTTCATCCATTCCCGGTAGGTGTGGTCGAATTCGTGCAGGTGGGCGACCCATGTGGATGCTTGGTCAAGGTCGGTGATGCGAGTGAGTTTCAGGGCTAGGCGGTAGAGGGTTTTGCCGGCATCGGTGCGGGGGTTGCTGGTGGTGTGGCGGCAGACTGTTCGTTGGGCGTGGACGAGGCAGCGTTGGATGCGTGTTGTTGGCCAGCAGTGGTGGATGGCTGATTGGGCACCTTGTCCGCCGTCTGTGACTGCGATTAGTGGTGCGGCAATGGGGCGTAGGAGTTCGGTGTAGGCGGCGGTGGTTTCGTGTCTGGCCCAGGTCCAGTTGATGACGTGGGTTTTACTGGCTGCGATCAGGAGGCATCCGGACTTTAGATAGGTCGCGTCGAGGAAGATTTGGTCATGGATGCGGAATGAGTCGATGGTGGGTGTGGGGATGATCCACCAGCACCATCGGAATCGGTGGTGCATGGTTTGCCTGGTTACGCCATGGTGTGCGGCGAAGGTGGTTAGAGATTGGGTGCCGGTGGCCCATTGGATGAACAAAGCCATGGTGGCGGTGTTTTTGTTGTGGGTTTGGGTGTTGCGGGTAAAGGAGTGTCCGCAGTGGGTGCAGCGCCAACGGGTGGTTGATTTGCTGGTGGTGCCGTTTTTCTTTGTGTTGTTGCCGCATAGTGGGCAGCTGGGGCGGTTGGTGGTCATCCTTTAATCCAACCGGTGTGCGGTTAGCACAAATGTGGCCGGAGGTGCGGGATGGTGTGGGTAATAGCTTTCGGGGAGCTATTCTTTGGTGATTTGTGGTGTGTGGTCTGGGGTTATGGTGGCATGCGGACACACTTTTCTTTACTTAACCCCCACAACAACCAAACAACTCCGATTAGCACATCCGAGTAACACTCTTGCACAGCACAAACCCATTAGAAACTACTTCTGAAATTATGTAAGTGTTACTGCTATGGCTTCCTTTTTGTACAAAATCGGTAGATCCGCTTATCTTCACCGCTGGCGTTTCCTGATTGTATGGCTGCTACTCATCGCAGGCATGGGTACCGCGACGGCAACGCTGTACAGCGGCACGTCTGAGAACTTCACCTTTCCCGGCCTTGAGTCAGTTGAAACTCAAGAAGAGATTCAGCAGCGCTTTGCCACCGATGAAGATCAGCTGAGCGCACCCACGGGCACCGTGGTCATTCAAGCTCCAGAAGGCAAGACCCTCGAGGATCCAGCTGTTGCAGGCGAGGTCGATGAGCTCGTCGCCGCAATGCGGAGCACCGAAGGGCTGACGAAGACCGAAGAAATTGTCCCGCCCATGATGGCGGCTGAGGGGATGAAGCAGCAGGCCATCCCGGCAATGCAAGCTCAGGGATTCCCCGAGGAGCAGATCAATTCGAACTTGGAGGCCGTCTCCCCACTGAGTGCCGATAAGACCACCGGCACCATTTCCGTGACTTTCGATGCTACGACCAGCATGGATATCGAAAGTGGAGTCCGGGATGCGTTCACGGAAACCGTCGAAAAGCACAAGGGCGATTTAAACGTCGCCTGGTCCGGTAACGCGTTCCAAATGAGCGAGATTTCCGCCACTGCGGAAATTATCGGCATCATCGTGGCCGCAATCGTGCTCATTGTTGCCTTCGGAAGCTTCGTCGCCGCTGGACTGCCGCTGCTGTCGGCTGTCATCGGCCTGGGAATTGGCATGGCGGGAATCTTCGCTGCCACCGCTTTCACCGACACCATCTCCACCATGACACCGACGCTGGCGTCGATGATTGGCTTGGCTGTCGGCATCGACTACGCGCTGTTTATCGTGGCTCGCTTCCGCAACGAGCTGGTTGCACACGTCGATGGCTCGAACCTTGAGCCGAAGGAACTGGCTGCTGAACTAAAGAAGATCCCACGCGAGGAGCGTGCACATCTGGCGGGCCTGGCCGTCGGCAAGGCTGGTTCCGCAGTGGTATTCGCAGGCCTCACCGTGCTGATTGCTCTTGCGGCACTGTCGATCATCAACATCCCGTTCCTGACCGCAATGGCGCTGGCCGCAGCATTTACCGTCGCTATGGCGGTGCTCGTTGCCATCACGTTGCTGCCGGCTATTCTCGGCCTGTTCGGCACCAAGGTTTTCGCCGGTCGCGCGCCATTTGTGAAGGCACCGGACCCGGAGAACGACACCCCGACCATGGGCCTGAAGTGGGTCCGCATCGTGCGTAAGCGTCCGCTGGCGTTCGTCCTGGGCACGGCAGTTGTCCTAATCCTGCTGGCCATCCCGGCTACCAACCTCCGTTTGGCCATGCCTTCTGACGGCATGATGGCCAAGGGCACTCCTAACCGCACGGCCTACGAAATGACCGAAGACGCTTTCGGCCCCGGCCGCAACTCCCCGATGATTGCGCTGGTGGACTACAAGGATCTCGCCGCACCGGAAAAGCAGAACGCCATGATGTCTGCCCTGACGGAGCTGCAGAGCGTCGATGGTGTGGTAAATGCTCAGGTCATCGCCACCAATGGCAATCCGCAGGATCCGAGCGATCTCGGTGATGCCGCCCAGGTTCTAATCACCCCGGCGTACAGCGCGACCGATGACCGCGCTGCTGACCTGCTGCAGTCCATCCGCGATACAGAGGACAAGTACAACGAGGACACGGGCGCCCGCTACTCCATCACCGGTGTTTCGCCCATGTACGAGGACATCTCGCAGCGGCTTTCCGACGTGCTGTTGCCCTACATCGGCATCGTGCTGGTCCTGGCCTTCCTGCTGTTGATGCTCGTCTTCCGCTCCATCTGGGTACCACTGGTGGCAGCTCTCGGCTTCGCACTGTCTGTGGCCGCAACCTTTGGTGTCACGGTGGCTCTGTGGCAGGAGGGCGCCCTGGGCATCATCGATGACCCGCAGCCGCTGATTTCCTTCCTGCCGATCATGCTGATTGGTATCGTCTTCGGCCTGGCCATGGACTACCAGGTGTTCCTGGTTACCCGTATGCGTGAGGGCTGGGCGCACGGCAAGACAGCTGCTAATGCAACGTCCAACGGTTTCAAACACGGTGCTCGCGTGGTCACCGCTGCGGCACTGATTATGATTTCGGTGTTCGCCGCCTTCATCCTGATGGATGAACCGTTCATTAAGGTCATGGGCTTTGCCCTGGCAGCCGCAGTTCTCTTCGATGCCTTCATCGTCCGCATGACATTCATCCCGGCCATGATGTTCCTGCTCGGCGAGCGCGCCTGGAAGATTCCGCGCTGGTTGGACAAGATCCTCCCATCCGTGGATGTGGAGGGTGAGAACCTCAATAAGCAGTTCGGAAATGCTGAGGTGACCACTACAACTGAGGTAGCTACTGAAGCCAAGTAGCACCAGCTAGACAGCCATAAGCCCCGCCTCGACTCCAGTTTCGGAGGAGTCGGTGCGGGGCTTTTGCCTACGTGCGGGGCTTTTGCGCGGGCACGGTTTATACCAAAGACAACGGCAAAGCCTAAGTCGATGGCGCGGTATATCTCAGCCACCGCAACACTGCTTTGACACGACGGTTGTTATCTTCCGGTTGGAAGCCGAGCTTTAAAAACACATTCGCCACATGTTTACTCACAGCGCCTGCGGTTAGTACCAGGCGTTTTTCCATTTCCTTATTACTGAGCCCCTGCGCCATCAGGTCGAGCACTTCGCGCTCACGTGGAGTCAGCTCGGCGATGCCGTCCTGCTTTGCGGCCAGTAGCGTCGAAACCACTTCAGGATCGACCACGGTACCGCCGCCGCGGACCTCTTCCAGTACTGCGACGAAGTGCTCGACATCTGAGACACGTTCTTTCAGCAAGTACCCAAAGCCACCATGCTGCAGCAGGCAATCCAGGTAGCTGGCCGCCACGTATTGGCTGAGCACGACAACCGGCTGGTCGGGGTTGACCTGGCGAAGTGTGGAGACCGCGAGCAGTCCGTCGTCACGCATGTTCGGCGGCATCCGGACATCGGTGACGATGACATCGAACGCCTGCTCTTCGGCGGTGGCGAGCAGCTGATCTGCATCGCCGACGGCGACGACCTCGTGCCCCAGTGCCCGCAGCAGGCCGGTCAGCCCCTCGCGCAGGAGTACGGAGTCCTCTGCCAGCAGTACTTTCATCGCGTCCTTCCTTGGCGAATCGGCAGTTCCAGCAGCAATTGGGCTCCACCGTCGGCGTTGGTGAGTTCCACGGTTCCACCGAGCGCTGCCGCCCGTTCGCGCAGGCCCGCAATGCCGGTTCCACTGTCATGCTTTACGACGTCTACAGCGTCTGCACTCGTTGGTTTTTCCAGGCCTTCGCCATTGTCGCGCACAGTGACCGTAAGCGTACCCAGATGGGACACGAGCGCCTTCTTCGGAGTCTGAACCGCGAGAGTGATATCAGCTCGATCGGCATGGCCATGCTTGGTGGCGTTGGTCAGCCCCTCCGCTGCGCAGTGGTAAGCGAGCAGCGCTGTGGTTTCATCAATCGGGCCGAAGTCGGAGACACCGTCCTCACGAACAGAAACCTCCATGCCAGAGTGCGCTGCCAATTCCTCTACTGCTGCGACTAGGCCATTTTCGAAAAGCACTGGCGGGGCAACGCCAAGCACCACGGAGCGCAGCTGCGCAAGAGCCTGCGTTGCATTGCGGTCGGCGGCGGAGAGTGCCTCGGCTACTTCTTCTTCAGTCTTACCCATGCGAGCAGCAGCGATGTTGAGTTTCAAGGCGGTCAGGTGTTGCTGTGGACCGTCGTGAAGCTCGCGCTCAATGCGACGGCGCTCGCCTGAGAAAGAGTCGATGAGCACATCGCGGGACTGGCTGACTTCCTCACTGGATGGTGCGAGGATGACGCGAGAGAGCCAAATGGACAGCAGGCCAGCACCGAGGTTGATGGCGATGGTCAGCACCAAAAAGACGATGGAGAAAACCCAGGCAACCCCGATTTTCTGTGTGGGGTCAGTCAGAGTCCAGCTGAAAAACTGCACTTCATCAACCAGGAATGGTGCAGCGAAGAGCACTCCGACAGTGAACCCGCCGCCGACCCACGCTGTGAAGGTGACAAAGCCAATGGCCAACTGCACGAGCAGGTTGACGAAGTTGCGGATGTCGAACCAGCGATTGGTCACGCGGTTGGCGATTGGAGTGCCGGACCACGATGCTGCCCACCGGGAGAGCCAATCGGCACCGCGGCCAATGAGCGGAATCCAGGGCAGAAGAAAAGCGGAGACAATCAATCCCGGAATGAACAGCAGTCCGAGAATAAAACTCCAGGCCAGCGCGATTAAATTCTTTTTCTTTGTCATAGTTTCAAAGCTAAGTTGGCCCGTGTCCAAATACAGTGGAGCTAACTCCCCTAAATTCAGTCGAGCTGAATACGTCCCGGCTTCTTTTCGCCGATACCACGGTCGGCCAGTTCGTCATCAATGTACGTTGGCCGACCGACAATCAACCCAAGCACTGCTAGCACCACCGTGGTGCCAAGCAGCACGACCAGAATCGGTGTCCATGTTTCCGCGGTTCCGGCGGCTACGCCTACCAGGAGGGGCCCGACTGCGGAGAAAACGTAGCCGATTGGCTGCACGAAGCCGGACAGTCGCGCGGTCAGCTCGTGACTGCGCGTGCGGCCCGGAATCAGCGCGATAGCCATGGGGAAACAAAACCCGCCCACACCCAGCAGGAAGGCAGCGCCAATCGCATACCCCACACCAGTTTCCGCCGCTCCCCGCTGGTCGATCAGAATCATCAACGCATACCCGAGGAAGAAAAGGCAGCCGAGAACAAAGGCAACGTAGGACATGGTGCGGAGCCGTGCAATCAGCGGCGGCATCAGCAGTCCGCCGATGATGCCCAACCCTTGAACAATCATGGACGCTGCAGTGGCTATGTTTACGCTGATACCTGCGTCGATAAGCATTTTCGGCATCCAGCCCATGAGCACGTAGGCGTTCATCGACTGCACGCCGAAGAAAACTGCCAGTGCAATGGCTGTCGGTGACTTCCAGATTGGTGTGCTTGCCGAGGCACTGACCGGCGCCTTCGGGTAGTCGAATCCGATGCGTGCACGCAGCGGCAACCACACGACGAGCTGCACCAGGGCGGTGATTGCCCATGCGGCAAGCGCCCAGCGCCACATTTCGATACCACCTGCAGATGTCTCGGGAGAATCGCTAATCAAAAATGCCGTCGCTGGCCCCAGTCCACCGCCGAGGGCGAGCATGCTGGAGTACAGCATCATCAGCACGACCGTATGGCGACCACCGTGCACCTTAATCCACGCAGGTAGCAGCACATTTCCCAGCGCAATGCCCGCAACCGATAACGCAGTAAACAACAGCAATAGCCAGATGCTGCTCACCCACGGGCGCACCGCAAGGCCGACAAATAGCAACGTCGCAGACAGTGTAAGCGCGCCGCTTAAGCCCATCCGCTTGCCGACGGACACCGCGGACAACCCAATCGCGAAAAACGCGAGCCCCGGAATGGCCGTAATCAGACCACCAAAGGCGGAGGATGCGCCGAGGTCGGAGAGGAGCTGATCGAGCACCGGACCGATCGACGCGATACTCGGTCGCAAGTTCAGCGCCGCAACGATTACGGCTATGACAAGGACGGGGACGCCGAGTGCAATGGCGTTCTTCGAGGACCCAGGAACTTTTGATTGAGGTTGCCCTGGATTTTGTTCTGCTGCCATAACAGTGGACGTTACCGCTTTCTGTTAATGACTCTCTATCTGATTCAAGCCGCTCGTTCGGAGTAGCTTTAAAGATTGACGTACTCGATGTCGCTGTTGTCCTATCCTGGACTACAGCGACATCTCTTTTTCTGTATCTATTGACAGTCTTTCGGCTATCTCTGACGTAAGGATTGAACTGAAAATGGTTGAACCGATTTCTGATTCCATGCTCATTGCCTATGACGGCTCCGACGAAGCCAAGCGGGCGCTGGCCTACGCCGGAAAACTGCTGCGCGTTAAGAAGGCCTACATTCTGACTGCCTGGGAGCCTCTACAGCGTGCTGCTGCTCGCACTGCTGGCGCCTCCGGCATGATGCAGCCCGACTGGGATGCCACTACTGAAGACGGCGATCCGGCACACGACGAGGCTGTTCGTATTTGCCGTGAGGGTGTGCAGATTGCCGCTGAGGCCGGCTTCGTCGCCGAGCCTTACTTGGTAGAGACCGAAACTACTATCTGGTCGGCCATCGTCGATGCAGCTCACGACCTCGATGCGGGCGTGATTATCTCCGGCACTCGCGGTGTGACTGGTTTGCGTGGTCTGTTTACCGCCTCGACCTCTGACGCGTTGCTGAAGAATGCTGGCCGCCCGGTCCTTGTCGTTCCGGGGGAAAAGGAATAATTTCTAGAAAATTTTTAAAAACTTACTTAGCTGATAGAAAATGGGTTAATCTCTCAACTAAGAAAACTCAATGACCGCTGAAACCACCCAAAATTCAAGGCAGGGAGAGATTCCCAGCTGTTCCACTGGTTTACAGATGTCACAGAGTGTAGTTTTATAAACAGTATTGACTTAATGCACACGAGGAGTCCTCAACATGGCATACGAAACTGATTCCGAGCAGCGTCGTAGCGTTGGCCCTGCCCTGGCCTCGGCGCTCATTGGCGCCCTTCTCGGTGGTGCCGCTATCTTCGGCATCGGCCAGGCTCTGACCGAAGACCGAATTCCGGAAGCACAGGCTGTTTCCACCGATGACGCTCTGCTTGGCGGTGTCGAGTACGGTCAGCGTTAAGCCCTTAACGCTAACCCTCCTTTAACGCTATGCCCACCTTTGTTCGAGCGCGTAAGCGCGTGCTTGTACCTTGGTGGGTTTTGCTGTGCCTGCTGGCATTCATCCAGTCCCCCGGCAAGACTGTCGCTGACACAAAGCACGACCTGACAGAAGACCCCATCGGGTTTTTGTCCGCCTCGCTCAACATGTGGTCAGACACCATGCCACTGGGACAGCTCCAAAACCAGGCATATGGCTATCTCTTTCCACAGGGCGCATTCTTCGCGCTGTTCAGCTTGCTGCCCGATGTCCTAGCGCCCGGCTGGATCATCCAGGCGCTGTGGTGGAGTCTTACTCTCTGCTTGGCTTTTACTGGCGCATATCGCGTGGCCGAAGCTATAGGCGTCGGCACGCATACCTCTCGCGTACTGGCGGCGTTGTTGTACTCGTTGTCGCCGCGGGTGATTACGACGTTGGGCGCGATTTCGTCCGAGACCTGGCCCGTAGCGCTGGCACCGTGGATTCTGCTTCCGCTCCTGCGGGTCGCGGCCCGGCGCGAGGAACTGCCCTGGCGCGCGACTGCCCGCGCCGTATTGCTGTCCGGTCTAGCGGTACTGTGCACTGGCGCGGTCAATGCGGTCAGTACAGCGGCGGCTTGCATCCCCGCAGGTCTAATGCTGCTCTTCTTCGCTTTTACGGGGCCTCGCCGCGGGCGTGCGTGGGCGATGCTCGGCGGTTGGCTGGCTGCGTGTGCAGCGGTCAGCATGTGGTGGATTGTGCCACTACTGCTGCTGGGCAAGTACTCACCACCGTTTACGGACTACATTGAGTCCTCCGGCGTGACCACTCGTTGGTTGAGTCTCGGCGAGACGCTCCGCGGCTCCACCTCGTGGACCCCGTTTGTCTCTTTCGAGCGAGTGGGCGGAAATGCGCTGGTCGCGGAGCCCATTCTCATTTACGCCACTCTGGCCGTAGCGGCGATTGGTCTGCTTGGCTTGGTCATGCGCTCACTGCCGCTGCGTCGGATGTGGCTGATGATGCTGCTCATCGGGCTTGTCATCGTGGCGGCCTGGACGGAGCCATTCGGGCTGGTGTGGGAATCGGCTCGAGAGGTGCTCGATTCCACGCTCGCAGCAGTACGCAACCTGCACAAATTCGACACAATTGTGCGCCTGCCACTTGTTATCGGCTTCGCTCATGCGACAGCCCAGCTGCCATGGCCGTGGCGAGAGCCGGCGAACGAGCACAAGAACGAGACGGCGAGCGATTCAGCAGCCACTGGCTGGCAGCAGTGGCTGCACCCTGAGAAGCACCCGCGCGCTATCGCATCGATGCTGGTTCTGGTGGTTATCGCCAGTGCCACCGCACCTACGTGGAGCGCACGCCTCGCTCCGGCAGGCGGTTTTTCCGAGGTTCCGGGTTACTGGCACGAAGCTGCCGACTGGCTGAATGAGCAGGGCGAGGACACCCGCACGCTGGTGGTGCCATCATCGCCGTTTGCTGATCAGACATGGGGCAATACTCGCGACGAACCGCTCCAGCCGCTTGCCGACGTGCCTTGGGCCGTCCGCGATACCGTGCCACTAGTGCCCCCAGAGGCGATTCGCGGCCTCGACGGTCTGCGCGATTCGCTGACTCGGGGCCGCGAGGTACCGGCACTGGATGCCACCCTGCGCAACAATGGCATCGGCTATGTGCTGGTCCGCCACGACTTGAGAGTTACCTCGAGGGGCGATTCGCTGCGCGCCATCACCTCCACGCTGCAGGACTCCCCGACCATGGAAAAGGTGGCGGAGTTCACGGACGAGGACGGCCATACCGCTATCCAGATTTGGGGCGCGGGCCCGAAGGATCTGCGCAATCACGCCCTTTCGCCGCGGTTGGTGGACACTACACAGGTGCCGCTGGTCGCCGGTGGTCCTGAAGTGCTCCCGCGGCTTGATGAGGTCGATTCCGATGCCCCGGTGCGCATCCTGTCCGGTAAGAACGCCGGCACTGTCACCGACACTCCCGCACGCCGCGGCCGCAACTATGGTGAAGTCGTCGGAGCGGAGTCGGCAATCCTGGCCGAAGACGAGGACTCATATGTCCGCAACCTCGTTCCGGACTACCCCGTCGCGGGACTGCCGCTAACACAGACAGCAACGGGTCGCGCCACAATTGAGGTTTCATCGTCGGCCTCTGAGCCATACAACGTCGGTGGTGCATCGGCTGACCACTCGGTCAACGCAATGCTCGACGGCGACACCTCTACCTGGTGGGAACCCCTGGCAGGCAAGAGTCAGGCTGAGTGGGTCAAGCTGTCGTGGAAGGAACCGACCGATAACGCAGTGCTCAGCCTGACCGGTGCTCGCGTTCCGGCGCAACTGCGCATCCAGACCGATACAGCTTCCAGCTCCGTACAGTTGGTCCCGGGTGAGACGACCCGCATTCCGCTGCCCGGCGGCAAGACCACATCTGTGCTCATCACAGCAAAGATTGCTCCTGTGGGGTTTGCTATCTCCGAGCTAGGACTGGTGATTCCAAAGCGGGACACTGGCTTCGACGCATTCGAATCCAGCAACCCCGATTCCGATGAAGAAGCGGAACTTTCCGCCGAGGATATAGCGGAGGACCTCACGCCGGTTCGTGTCCCGGTGGTACCGAATTCCTCGTCGCTGGCTCAGCGTTGGGTCTTTGGCCAGGAGATTCACGAGGGCACGCTGGTGCGCCTGTTCACCGTTCCGAAGCCGGTAAAGGTGAAGGTCGATGCTGATACCTGCCGCAGCAGCATCGGAGACCCGTGGGCCAGCCTCCAGCGCGGTGACGGTTCTGATCACCGCGGGCTGACCTGTGGTGAAGAGATTGAGCTCTCGCCGGGGCCATGGCGCATCGATGCCAAGTCCGATTGGGTATCGCTCACCTCGACTGACTACTTCGCACCGTCAGCTGAGCAGCAGAAAGCCACGCCAATCGACCTGAACAATCCTATTGACGCTGCCGACCACGATCGCATCGTGTGGTTGCCAATCTCTGTCAATGCTGGCCACGAGCTTCGTGTCGGAGGTGCCCCCATGAAGCCGGTAACGGTCTCTGGTTGGCAGCAGGGTTGGACGATTCCGGCTGGAATTGGTGGTGCAGTCGAGCTGACCTATCCACCGCAGCAGACCTGGCGTACTGGAATCCTCGCAGGCGGCGCACTCGCAGCTGTGTACGCACTGGTCGCTGTGGGGCTGGCTTTCGCTTGGCGACGATTCGCTCTCACCACCCCGATTCCCGCATCTTCGCTGGGCAATGACTTGCCGCGGGCGGCTATTGGCATTGCGGCTGCCGCGACAGTGACCCTGGTATCCAGCTGGCCTGGCGTGGTCGTTGCCCTCGTGGTGGTTGCCGCTACCCTTGGTGCGGTTTTCTGGGCACGGAAGCGTGGGGACGTCGTCAAACCATGGCTGAACGTGCGAAATGCACTAATTGTGGCGCTTGCTGCGATGATGTCGATTGCGGGCTTGGTGCTGGCGGCGAACCCATGGCCAAAGGATGACTACGCCGGTGCCGGCTGGCCGCTTCAGTTACTGCTGACGGCGGCGCTGACGATCGTGGCGTGCTGCTCGATGCTTTCCGGTGGCGGTGCTGATGACGACACCGACAACACCGCTGATTAAAAGCCGTTAGCGGTTGACCCAGACGCGTGCGAAGAAGCGGCGGGCAGGTTCCTCGACGAGCGCGTAGGAGGCGGCGGCCACCGGAATCGACAGTGCGACCGTGACAATGGTGACACTGAGCAGATGTCCGGTGAACAGCTTCACGCCAAGCAGCGGGAATGCAATGGAGAGCATCGCCACGTGCCAGAGGAAGATACCGTACGACCAGCGCCCTAGCGCCTGCATGATGGGGTGTTCGAGGAAGCGAGACTCCGGCGCTATCGTCCAGGGGCCGATGATGGCGGCACCGAAGACCAGACCGCACAGCAGGCGGCGGGTGAATTCCCAGTTGGTGAGCTCGACTAGCCCTTCGGGCCCCAGGTAGGAAGCCAGAACCAGCGCACCAACGGCGATTGCCAGCCACAGCGAACGGCGGCGTGCCCAGCGCTGCATGGTCTCCACCTTCGCGCGGGCGGCATCGGTATCGACGCCCTGGAGCGATTCCAGCTCGGCAAGAATCATGCCAGCTGCGAACCAGGAAAAGTAGGCAATCGGCTGAATATGTGGGTTAACGCCTTCTGGGTACGGCAGTGGCAGGTAGGGCCAGCCGAAGCTCAAGATCGCGAGCAGGGAAATCGCCACTATGCGCCACCCCTGCTGGCGATGCGGGTCCAACCGGCTAAGCCCAATGGCAAACAGCGGCAGCGAGATGTAGAACGCGACCTCCACCGACAACGACCACAGGTGCGTCAACCCACCGTGCAGCGAGCCGGAGAAATACACCTGTGTCAGCGTCAGATTTGTTAGCCAAATCTTGAGATCCGCGCCGCGCCCCACCGGCAGTGCGATGAGCACAATAAGCACTAGCACCCAGTACGCGGGCATAATGCGCGCGACGCGCTTCTTGTAGTACTTCGCCCAGCTCTTCTTCCGTCCGCCGTCGGCATCGGACAATGCTTTACGACGGGGAATTCCGCCGTAACCCGAGCGGTGAGAACGCCACAACAGGAATCCGGACAGCACGAAGAATACGGCCACGAAGAAGTCGAAGCGGCCGAGGATGCGCTCCCACAGGGCTCCCACATCATGCCCGGTCTGGAATGCGACGTGCGTGCCGATGATGCCCATCGAAGCCACAGCTCGCAGGCCCTCCAGCGAAGGCAGGAAGCCTGGGCGGAATGTGGTGGCAGAGCTCGATGCAGTGTTGGATCCCGAGCTGGATGCAGTGTTCGGCGTAGAGTTCGGCACAGAGCTCGACACTGTGTCTTGCCCAGCGTTTGGCGCTGCCGCATATGCCTTGGACGTCATAGTACTTTCTTACACGGATACCGGAATGAGTAAAATCACTTGTATTTTATTATGAAATAAGTCCTGTTCAGGCCGGTTTTTCCAAAACTCTTTTGTTTTCCCGACAAGTTATTTTTAAAAAACACACCACATAACTCCTAACTTCCTGCTAGGTTTTGCAGCAGAAAGTTACGTACAGTTAAAGGACTATCCGCTGATGAAGAGAACTCTCGGACATGCACTGATTATCATCGGTGCTGCATTGATTGTCATTGCCGTCCTTCTGCCAACCTTCCTGGTGCCTCGCCTCCGGGTCATCCCACTTGACACTGTGAGCGATACCATCACGGAGGTGCGCGACGGCACTCTGTTGGACTCCAGCCAGCTGGGCAAGAATGAGCCAACGCCAAACCGCAAGAATGACCCGCGCTGCAAGGCAGAGACGGACGAAGAGAAGCGCGATCTCCCGGTCCACTGCTTCATCAACGACAAGACTCCGATGCAGTCGAAGCGCCACGTTGAGATTGAGGAGCCGGCTGACGACAAGATTGCAACCCTCCAGGTCGGTACCACTCTGCTGCGCGATGACCGCGAAGAGCCGAAGAACCTCATCAATGCGACCCTCGACCGCATCACTGTTGACCGCAGCACTGCGTACCCGGTAGATGACCCGATCTCCAGCGTTGCTATTAACGCACCGCAGGGTGGTTCGGACACCAAGCCGCCGACGTTCACCCGTCCGGGCATCCAGTACCAGTTCCCGTTTGGCGCTGAGAAGAAGTCCTACCCGTACTACGACGTCCAGGCGATGCGTAACTTCGAGATTGACTTCGTCGGTGAGGAAACTCAGGATGGCGTCAAGGTCTACAAGTACTCCATGACCATTCCGCCGCAGAACCTCTACGAGTCCCTGACCGAGCACTTCACTCGCGACGGCCGCAAGCTCACCGAGGCTGACAAGTCCTCGCTGGCTTCCATGCGCCTGAGCTTCCCGGCTCACAAGTGGGGCCTGGAGGGTGACGACGACGTCGAGCTGGATCGTTACTACACCAACGTCCGTACTGTCCGCGTCGAGCCGACCTCTGGCGTGATCGTCAACGGTACTGAAGAGATGTTCATGTTCTACGCCAAGGACGACAAGGAAGCGGAAGAAATTGCTTCCAAGGCTGGCCGCGAAAAGGAGGCCAAGGAGCAGAACCGTACCGCGATGAAGTACACCGCTCAGTGGGACGAAGGCTCCAAGGGCCGCCAGATGGACCGCGCTAAGGAAGCCCGTAAGTCGCTGACTATCGGTGGCACTGTCGCACCGTGGATCCTCGGTATCCTCGGCCTGGTTCTCATCGTGATTGGCTTCCGTGTTCGCAGTAAGTCTGCCTAAGACGCCAAACTACGGTGCCTCAAGGCTCTCGCTTACCCTAAGTTTCACTGAGGAAAGCGAAAAATAATTTAATATAGGGCACGTGACACAACGTTTCCGCACTACTCTGACCCAGTCGGCTCGCTCTCATTCGGAGCGAGTCGCCTGGGTTTTTGTATTGTCGTGGATTCTCTTGCTGACTGCTGCCGTGTGCTGGCCTCTCTTTGTGCCCCACAAGGCCCAGGCTGATGGTCGCTTTGGGGCACCGATGTTTCTGCTGCGCGACATGGTCATCCCCAATCACCCACCGCTTACCGACGCGGCCCTGGGACTCGGCCCCGCTGCGGCACGAGCTGTTCCGCAGGACACCGCACTGTGGGCACTGGGCTACTTTGTGGATGCCAGCCATTGGGTGCGCTTCGGCATGGTGGGCGCCTGTTTGATTGGTGGTCTTGCAGCTGCTGAGCTCGCCCGCAGGTTCACTCGCCACGGCTCGGGCACCAGTAGCGCATCCGGTGCGGGCCTTGTACCCATGACTCCGAGCTTGGCCAGCCAGCTGATTGCACCGACGATGCTGCTCTGGAACCCGTTTGTGGTCGAGCGTTTGCTCCAGGGACAGTGGTCACTGGTCATCGCCGTATTGCTGCTTCCGGCAGTTGTTCTGGCAACACAGATGGGTAGCGCCTTGTGGCGCACCAGCGCAATTGCCGCTGCGGGTCTCACGCCGACTGGCGCCCTTTTGGCTGGTATCACCGGTATTGTTGCCGCTCGCAATAACCGCGACCGCGCTTGGATTGCGGCCACAACAGTAGCGGTCAGTTCACCGTGGCTGGTGGCATCTTTGCTGAACCCCAGTGCAGCTGGGTCCTCCGATGTAGCTGGCGCTGCCGCATTTGCGGCCAGAGCAGAGGCACACGTCGGCACGCTCGGCAGCCTGTTGGGATTGGGTGGCATCTGGAATAAGCAGGCTGTGCCACTGACGCGCGAGGTTGGTTTTTCGGCGATTATGGTGCTGGCACTCCTGGTGCTTATGGGTCTGGGATTCCGTCGTGCCTGGCATTCGCAAGAGCGCTGGCGGGGGCTGATTATCACTGGCGCCACGGCCATCATGCTCGTCGCTCTCGCCGCAACAACGCCGGGCATTTTGATGATGGGTTGGGCGCTGGAGCACATCCCGGGCGCGGGCCTGCTTCGTGATACGCAAAAGTGGATCGCGCTCGCCGTCCCCGCCTATGTCATCCTCGCCGCCAGCGGTGCGGAGTACCTGGCACGCCGCGCTCGCAGCGCCACCGCCACTATCGGCCAGTGGTTGGCTACTGGCGTCAGCGCGCTCATCATCATTGCCGCTGTCCCCACGCTACCCGCCGATGTCGCTCCACTCCGCCCCATTCCGTCATGGGAGGGCTGGTCGGCGGTTTCCGGTGTCGTCGCGCTTGACGACGATCGCGTTGCGGTTCTACCTGCCGGTTCTTACCGCATCATTAATGGGCGCCCTGTCCTCGACCCGGCTACGAAGATTTTGCCCGCTCCGGTGGTGAGCTCCGGCGAATTGATCGTGTCTGGGCAGTCGGTGTCTGGCGAGGGAGCCACAACCGTTGAGCGTACGCTGCTCGGCGGTGCAAAGAGACAGGAGGAGCTTGCGTCTGCGCTCCAGAGCCTTCGGGACCAGGGCGTTGGCTGGGTCCTAGTGGAGAATTCGCCCGGCAACTTCGGCGATTCAGCTGACATTGTGGCAGCGTTAGACCCCGTCTATGAAACACCTGACCTGCAGCTATACCATGTCCCCGGCGTTATCGAGCCGGCCACACAACCAAGCCAGGGGGCCTATGCAGCTGCGTGGACAGCCTTTGGAATCTGGACTCTTTGCCTACTCGCTGGGCTGCTGGCGGGGCTACTGACTGGAGTAATGGAAGCGCTACTGCCCCGCCGCAGGTAGCAACTTATCCAGTGTTGGGTTTTCCAAGACATTCAGAACTGCCTCACCGGTCTTGTCCCAGCCAAATTCCGCGGCACGGGCGACGCAGGCCTTGGACATTGCGCGATGCAGTTCGCCGTTATCGAGAATCTGTCGCGTCTTGGCAATCAGGTCAGCTTCATCGCTGGCCAGCAGGCCAGTTTCACCGTCGTTGACCGAATCGCGCAAGCCCGCCGAGGAACGGTAACCGACCGTCGGCACGCCGTGCTGCGCCGATTCGATGACGGCGAGCCCCCAGCCCTCCTTGCGCGAAGGCATCAGGTGCAGACACGCCTTGGAGAGAATGCGGTGTTTATCCGCCTCGGTGACCTGCCCGTGGAATACCACATGATCCGAAACGCCCTTGTCACGGGCATATTCCACGAGGTTGTCGTGCCACCACCCCGAGCCAATAACATCGAGAATCGCACCTGGACGATCTTGTACAAGATCTGCAAGCACATCGATGGCGTGCTCAATCTGCTTATGCGGAACCAATCGCGACAGCGTCACCAAATGCGGTGCTGGACCGTCGCACTCGGATAGGTCCGCCATGATTTCGGTCGACTGCAACTCCTCCGGAATCGGGTCCACACCATTGCGGATTACCGCGATGCGCCCCGGCGACACTCCAAGTTCTACCAGTTCAGCGGCACTTGGCTCGGAAACTGTGATGTAGCGGCAGCGGCGGTGAATCATCGGCGACAGACGCGACTCGATGAACCACCCAAGCTTGCTAATAATCGGCCCTGCCACTGGCCACTGTTCGCGGTGGCAGTGATGTGTTAGCAGCACCGTCGGTGCGCCGGAGAAAATCCGCGCGAAAAAGGGGACACCGTTTTGGGTGTCGACCACGACATCCGGCTTGCCGCCGAGTGCCTTGGCAATTGGCCCCACACCAAGTCGCGCACCCAGCATCGCGGTCCAGGAGCGCACGTAGACGGAGAAGTTTCCACCAGCGCGGGAGAAAGTCACGCCATCACGACGCGAAAGGGCTGGTGCGTCTGGGTAACTGGCCGTGCGGAACACCACGGTGTGGCCTTGGTCGGCAAGGTAACCTGCGACGCGCTCCAAATAGCGCTCACTACCTCCACCTTCGGGATGACCAGTGTCGCGCCAACACAACAGTAAGATTTTCATAACAATATGAGCCTAACGCTCGGCGCGGCTTTCGTTGCCGCTTTAGCTCAAATCCATACTCCCAAACCCAACCAGTCCATTAGATTGTTTGACGTGACCAGCTTTCGCTTTCCCGCTTTTATCGTCCCGCCCGCTCTGAAAGAGCTGCGCAGCTTTGCTACGCTGTCGCGCTCATTCGGGCTGCTCAACGACTTCAAATACGAGCAAACCGATCCCGATATCTTCTACGGGCACCTGGCCGAGGACACCATCGGCCTGTTGGAAGGCATCGCAGCTGGGGCGGATGGTGCGGCGGGGTCGACGGACACAGGGGGCACGTCGTCAAGCGTTACGACGAATACCGCACTGCGTGGCAAGCGCATCCTTGATGTCGGCGGCGGCCCTGGGTACTTTGGCCGAGCATTTGCCCAGCGTGGCGTGGAATATTACACCTGCGAACCCGATGTGGGCGAGATGGCGGCGGCGGGTATCAAGCTGGAGTCGTCGGTACGCGGATCGGGGCTGGAACTGCCGTTTCGCGATGACGCGTTTGACCTGACGTACTCGTCGAATGTCGCCGAGCACGTGCCCGAGCCATGGACGATGGGCGAGGAAATGCTGCGTGTAACCAAGCCGGGCGGACTGGTCGTTTACTCGTACACCATTTGGTACGGCCCGTTCGGCGGCCACGAGATGAGGATGACGCATTACCTGGGTGGCGACCGCGCGCGGCGCATGTATGAGAAGAAGCACGGCAAGCGACCGAAGAACTATTTTGGCGAGTCCCTGTTCAAGGTCGGTTGCGGTGAAGGATTGAAGTGGGCGCGCGCTGCCGCGGAGGCCGGCGACTGCGAGCTGCTGGCCGCTTTCCCGCGCTACCACCCGTGGTGGGCCTGGTGGATGGTGCACGTGCCGGTGCTGCGCGAGTTCGCGGTGTCGAACCTGGTGTTGGTGCTGCGGAAGCGGTAGGGGGTCAGTTTCTCCCGGAGCGTGCTCCCCTGACTTCGTATCGTCTGCCACTAGACTGGAAACTCAAGCATTTTTACTGATTGAGCGGGGATTTTCACTATGAGTGACGCAGACCGGGCACAGCTGCACAGGACTATTTGGAACATCGCCAACGACTTGCGTGGCAGCGTGGATGGTTGGGATTTTAAGTCTTATGTGCTCGGCATGATGTTCTACCGCTTTATCTCGGAGAAGCTCACCGAGTACATCGATGACGGCGAACGTGCCGCTGGAAATGAGGACGCGGACTACGCTTCCCTTTCTGACGAGGATGCCGAGTGGGGCCGGGCCAGCATTGTCGAGGAAAAGGGCTACTTCATTGTGCCCTCTGAGTTGTTTACCAACGTCTGCAAGCAGGCGGCTGACGAGCACTACCGCGAGAACCTCAATGAACGACTGCAGCAGGTATTCAAAAATATCGAAGCATCTGCAAAAGGCACCGCTAGCGAAAGCGATCTTCAAGGGCTTTTCGACGACATCAACCTAGACAGCAACAAGCTTGGCAACTCGGTCATCGAACGCAATAACAAGATTTACGATCTGATGAGGCACATCGGCAATATGCCTCTCACCGTTAAAGCCGATGACAACTCCATCGACCTATTCGGTGATGCCTACGAGTACTTGATGGGTATGTACGCCTCTCAGGCAGGCAAGTCCGGAGGCGAGTACTACACGCCGCAGGAAGTCTCTGAGCTGCTGACCCGGATTACCGTGGTGGGAAAGAAGAGCGTGAACAGGGTGTACGACCCAGCTGTCGGCTCTGGTTCGCTGCTGTTGAAATTCAAGAAGGTGCTTGGCGAAGGCGGTGTCCGCGAGGGCTACTACGGCCAGGAAATCAACCTGACCACGTATAACTTGGCACGCATCAACATGTTCCTGCACGATGTGAACTTCGATAATTTCGACATTGCGCTGGGCAATACCCTCACCGAACCTGCACACTGGGATAACCAGCCGTTTGAGGCAATCGTGTCCAACCCGCCCTACTCCATCAAGTGGGAGGGCGACAACAATCCTCTGCTGATTAACGATCCACGCTACGCACCGGCGGGCGTCCTGGCCCCGAAATCGAAGGCCGATTTGGCTTTTACGATGCATATTCTCTCGTGGCTTGCGACGAACGGCACTGCCGCAATTGTTGAGTTCCCCGGTGTGCTTTACCGTGGCGGCGCGGAGAAGAAAATCCGCAAGTACCTGGTGGATAACAACTATGTGGATACGGTTATCCAGTTGCCGCCGGATCTTTTCTTCGGCACTACCATCGCGACCTGCATCATCGTGTTGAAGAAGTCGAAAAAGGACAATTCGGTTCTCTTCATCGATGCCTCCGCAGAGTTTGAGCGAAGTGGCAACAAGAACCGACTAAATGAGAAGAATCAGAAGAAGATTCTGGATTCCTTCACTGCCCGCGAGGATGTGGAGTATTTCACCAAGCTGGTGCCCGCTGAGGAGATTGCAGAAAACGACTACAACATCGCGGTTTCCTCCTATGTCGAGCCGGAGGACACCCGCGAGGTCATTGACATCGTGGAGCTGAATAAGCAGATTGTTGGCATCGTGGAGCGCCAGCGTCAGCTGCGCGAGGCCATCGATGAGATTGTGGCAGATCTTGAGGGAACCCGCACCGATGTCTGACACGAACGGCGACATGAGCATGGCGTCTGCGGGCGAGCTGGTGATGTTCCGCACGGACGACGGCGCTACTCGCATTGAGGTACGGCTTGTCGACGAAACCGTGTGGCTCACTCAGGCCCAGATGGTGGAGCTGTTTCAATCGTCAAAGGCGAACGTCTCCGAACATATTAGGAATGTGTTTGCGGAAGGTGAGCTTCCCAGGTCAGAGGCAACTGTTCGGAAATTCCGAACAGTTCAACTCGAAGGTTCAAGGGAAGTTTCGCGCGAGCGGGAGCACTACAACCTCGACGTGATTATCTCCGTGGGCTACCGAGTGAGGTCCTTGCGGGGTACTCAGTTCCGACAGTGGGCACTAGGGGTTTTGCGCGAATACCTGATTAAGGGCTTCGCCATGGACGATGAGCGGCTGAAAGAGGGCGGAGGCGGAACGTACTGGCGTGAATTGCTGGAGCGTATTCGTGACATTCGCTCTAGCGAGAAGGTCATTCATCGTCAGGTTCTAGACTTGTATGCCACCAGCGTGGATTACGACCCGCGGGCCGCTGTGAGTAAGAAGTTCTTTGCGACAGTCCAGAATAAGCTTCATTTTGGTGCTCACGGCCACACGGCAGCCGAGGTGGTTTACGAGCGTTCGGATGCCACAAAGCCAAACATGGGGTTGACGAATTGGAAGGGCGAGCGCATCACCAAGGCCGAGGTGGAGATTGCCAAAAACTACCTTGCCGAGGACGAACTAAAACGCCTGAATACCTTGGTTTCTGCCTACTTCGATGCGGCAGAATTCCGTGCGCAGATGCACCAGCCAACGTATATGGCGGACTGGATGGATCACCTCACCACAATGATTGCGGCCATGGGTGGCAAGTCTTTGGAGGGAGAAGGAACGGTTTCCCACCGCCAAGCTGTACAGAAGGCCCATGAGGAATACGAGAAGTACAAAACTGTGATGGATACCCAACCCAGTGGCGTGGAACGGGATTATCTCAAGGAAATCACTGCAGTTCAGAAACAGATTCAGCAACCACCGAAGGAGCAGAAGTGAACCAGATCGAAAAGCTCATCGAGGAACTCTGCCCGGATGGTGTAACGCATCTGCCGCTCGAAGACTTTCTGACAATTAGAAATGGTAAAGACCATAAGCACCTGGAGGATGGGGAGATTCCTGTCTACGGCAGCGGAGGAATCATGCGCCATGTAAATCAGGCAGCTGCTTCGGGCCCTTCAGTTCTCATTCCGCGAAAGGGTTCCCTGGGCAATCTTTTCTACGTTGAGGGACCTTTTTGGGTAGTAGACACTATTTTCAGAACAGAGATTAATGAAGATATAGCGTTGCCTAAATTTGTGTTTTACGAACTTCAAACTCTCGGCCTGGGCGAAATGAATCAAGCTGGTGGAGTGCCAAGTCAAACTCAAAGCAAGCTAAAAAAACTTAGGATTCCTATTCCACCTCTACCTATACAACAAGAAATCGTAAAAATTCTCGATACCTTCCAATCGCTGGAAGCGGAGCTGGAAGCGGAGCTGGAAGCGAGGAAAAAGCAGTATGAGTTTTATCGTAATCAACTGCTGACGTTTACCGAGAGAGAGAGAGAGAGAGTCCAGCGGACAACGCTAGGGGACATATTCGGAATGAAGGCCGGCAAAGCGATACGACGAGACGAAATCAGTCCAGTGCGTACTGCTTCTCACCCATTTCCCGCCTTTGGCGGAAATGGAGTTCGCGGCTATGTTCGGGAGGCATCGCATCCAGAAAGGGCTGTGCTGATAGGCAGACAAGGGGCTCTTTGCGGAAATGTAAATTGGGCTCCTGAAGATTTCTACGCAACAGAACATGCGATTGTTATGAACGCCCATGATTCAGTCAACATTCGCTGGGCCTACCACATGCTCAAATTTCTTGACTTAAACCAATACGCAACAAAATCCGCCCAGCCAGGTTTATCTGTGCAGCGGCTGAAATCAGTTCCAATCCCCATCCCTCCTCTCGAAGAGCAGGAGCGCATCGTGAATATTCTCGACAAGTTCGATGCACTCGTGAACAACCTCACCTCCGGCCTGCCAGCCGAGATTGAAGCTCGCCGGCAGCAGTACGAGTACTACCGGAATCAACTACTGACTTTTAAGGAATTGGCAGCATGAACCAGGACGGCGTCGGCAAGCGACGAGTAACCAAGTACGACCCGATTGCTGTCGGTGAGCAAAGCACCGTCGTAGCGGAGTACAAGGCCGAGGAGCGCATCTCGGAGGACTACCAAACCGAGGCGCAACTGGAGCAGGAACTCATCGACATCCTCCAGTCGCAGGCCTACGACTACCTGCCCATCCACAGCGAAGCAGACCTCGTTGCCAACCTGCGCCGTCAACTCGAAACTCTCAACCACGTCACATTTAGCGACGCGGAATGGGAACGGTTCTATCGCACCTGCGTCACCAGCGCCAACGACGGAATCAAAGAGAAGACCCGTCGCATCCACGAAGACCACATTCAGGTTCTTACGCGTGACGACGGCACGAGCAAAAACATCCGACTGCTGGATAAAGCAAATGTCCATAACAACCGGCTGCAGGTCATTAACCAGTACGAGGTTGGAAAGGGCGAAGGCGGTGCGAAACACTCCAATCGTTACGACGTCACCATCCTGGTCAATGGCCTTCCCATGGTGCACATCGAACTCAAGCGCCGTGGCGTAGATTTGCGTGAAGCCTTTAACCAGATTAGGCGCTACCAGCGCGACTCTTTCTGGTCCGGTGACGGTTTGTTCGATTATGTGCAGCTGTTTGTCATCAGTAACGGCACGCTGACCAAGTACTACTCCAACACCACCCGTGAACTACACATCAAAGAAACGGGAGGAAAAGGCCGCCCGGCGCGCGGTGCTAAGAGCTTTGAATTCACATCGTGGTGGGCTGACGCAAACAACAAACCCATCCGGGATCTTGTTGGCTTCACTAAGACATTTCTGTCCAAGCACTCGCTTCTCAATATTCTGACTAAGTTCTGCGTCTTCACTGCTGCGGAAGAACTACTGGTGATGCGCCCATACCAGATCGTCGCCGCTGAGAAGATTCTGCAACGAGTTGAGATTTCCAATAACTATCGTGAACGCCTTGGCACCACGGAGGCTGGCGGCTACATCTGGCACACAACCGGTTCGGGGAAAACCCTCACCTCATTCAAAGCCGCACAGCTGGCTAGCAAACTTTCGCATGTAGATAAGGTTCTCTTCGTCGTCGACCGTAAAGACCTCGACTACCAAACCATGCGTGAGTACGACCGCTTCCAAAAGGGCGCTGCGAACTCCAACACCTCGACCGCCGTGCTGAAGAAGCAGCTGGAAGACGACGACGCATCCATCATCATCACCACAATTCAGAAGCTGTCGAACTTCATCGCAGGCAACAAACACCACGATGTCTACGGCAAGCACGTGGTCATCATCTTCGACGAATGCCACCGCTCCCAATTCGGTGACATGCACACTGCCATCACGAAGGCGTTCAAGAAATACAACCTCTTCGGTTTCACCGGAACGCCCATCTTCGCCGACAACTCCACCAGCGGAACCAAAGCCAACCTCAAAACCACCGAGCAGGCTTTCGGCAAACGACTCCACTCCTACACCATCGTTGACGCCATCAACGATAAGAATGTCCTGCCCTTCCGGATTGACTACGTCAACACCATCTCGGTTGGAAGCGTTAAGGACAAGGAAGTCGCAGGCATCGACACCGAAGGCGCACTCCTGGCGGAGCCACGCCTGAAAAACGTCGTCGACTACACGCTCGAACACTTCGCTCAGAAAACAAAGCGGGAAACCTTCTACGAACACCGCGTTGTCGAGAACGTATCCGCCTCAGCAAAGGCCCGGCACCGCGGTCGGATTAAGGAAATAAAGAAAGAACAACGAGTTCGTGGCTTCAACGCTATCTTCGCCACCGCTTCTGTTGAGGCTGCCTACACTTACTACAACCTCTTCAAAAAAGCGCAAGTATCACTGCCAGAAGCAGAGCGCCTGAAGATTGCCATGATTTACTCATTCGCACCAAATGAGGCCGAAAAGGATGAGTCACCGACGATTCCGTCGTCAAGCGAAAAGAAAAGCGATGCGGCAGCTACTGCCGTGGCCGACGAGGCAGGCCTGCTCCGTGAAGAAGGCATGGAGCCCGAGCAGCTACCCAAGGTTGCGCGCGATTACCTGGAAGCGGCGATTGCCGACTACAACGGGTATTTCAAGACCAACTACGACACCTCCGCCGAGAAATTCCAGAACTACTACAAAGACCTCTCCCTGCGAATGAAGAACAGGGAAGTCGATATGACCATCGTGGTCAACATGTTCCTCACCGGATTCGACGCCACTACCTTGAACACGCTGTTCGTGGACAAGAACCTGAAATACCACGGGTTGATTCAGGCATTCTCGCGTACCAACCGAATCCTCAATTCCGTCAAGACGTACGGCAACATTGTCTGCTTCCGAGACCTCGAAGACGCCACAAATCAGGCGCTGCGGCTCTTCGGCGATACCAAGGCGCAAAGCGTGGTACTGCTTAAGCCCTACGCTGAGTACTTTGCCGAATATGCCAAGCTAGTGAAGCGACTGCTCCAGGAATACCCGCTGGATAAGGTCATTGTTGGCGAGAAGGCGAAGAAGGAGTTCATCAAGCTCTTCGGCGCGATTCTGCGTGTCCAAAACATCCTGACTTCCTTCGACCAATTCGCTGATGACGCGCTGTTGACGCCGCGCCAGGAGCAGGATTACCGCAGTATCTACCTCGACCTTTTTGCGGAATTCCGTACTGAAAGCGACGGGGACCGGGAGTCCATCAATGACGATGTCGTCTTCGAGATGGAGCTAATCAAGCAGGTCGAGATCAATGTCGACTACATTCTCATGCTCGTCGAGCAATACCGTGAAACCCACGGCAGCGACGAGAGAGAAGAAATTCGTGCCCAGATTTCTCGTGCTGCAAACTCCAGCCCATCGCTGCGGAACAAGCGCGACCTGATTGAAGAGTTCGTCAGCACCGTGAGCCTGACACAGCCCGTTGATGAGCAGTGGGAGGAGTTCATCAGGACCAAACGCACGGAAGAACTCAATGCGATCATCACGGAAGAAAGACTGCGGATGCCCACTGCGCAATCTTTCATTGAAGAGGCGCTGACCACCGGCATTGTCAGCACGCTTGGCACCGGAATTGTTCGAGTTCTTCCACCAATGTCGCGGTTTACCCCAGGTAATGAGCGTGAAAAGGTCAAGACGCGGGTGCTGCAGCGCATCCAGGCCTTTGTCGAACGCTATCAGAACTTGGGGTTCGCCGAGGATGATGGAGAGGCGGCATGATGGTTGCGGGCGGACGTTTGCGGGGGCTGGAGGGGCTGACGGAGTGGCAGCTGGGCGGGCGTAACGGTTAGGCCTTCACATAGCAGACCGTTACCGCCTCACTTCCGCGACTCCACGCCCCAAACTACTTATGTAATTACCCCCGGTTTCTCCCATAACCCCAGGTGAGAGACTACGGCAAGTTAACTTTCTCCCCAGTACCCCTCAAATCACCCCCGGCAATCCGGCATTCGTTATAGAGTGACGCACGACACTTTACGACGAATCTGTGAGGTAAAAACACATGACTTCCGCCACCATTCAGCCGGGCGGCGAAGCCTTCATCTACGAGGCAATTCGCACCCCGCGCGGCAAGGGCAAGAAGGACGGCTCCCTCCACGAGGTACGCCCGGTATCACTTCTCGTCGGCCTCATCGACGAAATTCGCAACCGCTTCCCGGAGCTGGATGAAGAACGCATCAGCGACCTCATCGTTGGCTGCGTCAGCCCGGTCGGCGACCAGGGTGCGGACATTGCCCGCACCGCAGCACTCACCGCAGGTCTGCCGTACCGCACCGGCGGTGTCCAGATCAACCGCTTCTGCGCTTCCGGCCTCTCCGCCATCAACTTGGCTGCTCAGAAAGTCCGCTCCGGCATGGACGAGCTCGTCCTCGCCGGTGGCGTCGAGTCCATGTCCCGCGTGCCAATGATGTCCGACGGCGGTGCAATGGCGATGGACGCACAGGTCTCGTTTGCGACCGACTTCGTCCCGCAGGGTATTTCCGCTGACCTGATTGCATCGCTCGACGGCTTTGACCGTGAGTCCCTCGACGAGATGGCAGCACTCTCCCACGCTCGTGCCGCAAAGGCTTGGTCTGAGGGCCGCTTTGACCGCTCCGTCGTCCCAGTCAAGGACGCTAACGGCCTGACCATCCTCGATCGTGATGAGACCATCCGCGAAGGCGTCTCCGCAGAGTCCCTCTCCGGTCTGCGCGCAGCCTTCACCATGATGGGTGAGCAGGGCGGCTTCGACGCAGTTGCACTGAAGAAGTACCCGCAGCTTGAGCGCATTAACCACGTCCACCATGCAGGTAACTCCTCCGGCATCGTCGATGGCGCTGCACTGACTCTGGTTGGCTCTGAGAAGGCCGGCGCAGACATGGGTCTGACCCCACGCGCACGCGTTGTCGCCACCGCCGTCAATGGTGTCGAGCCGACCATCATGCTGACCGGTATCGAGCCGGCTGTCCGCGAGGCACTGGCCAAGGCCAACCTGACCGTCGACGATATCGACGTCTGGGAAATCAACGAGGCGTTTGCCGCCGTCGTCAAGCACGCTCAGCAGAACCTGGGCATCGACTACGACAAGCTCAACATCAACGGTGGCGCAATGGCCATGGGTCACCCGCTGGGTGCAACCGGTGCCATGATCACCGGCGCCGCAATCGACGAGCTGCACCGCACCGGTGGCCGCTACGCTCTCATCTCGCTCTGCGTGGCTGGCGGCATGGGTGTTGCAACCATCATCGAGCGCGTCTAAAGCAAACCGGAACGAAACTCACAGCGACAATTACCGCGGTCACACCGCGATAACCACAAAGGACTGACTGATTTATGAGCACAGATAACATGTTCCGGTGGGATCAGGACGACGCCGGAATCGTCACCCTCACCATGGATGACCCGAATGCGCCGGTCAACACCATGAACAAGACCTTCCAGGACGACATCTGCGCCACCGTGGAGCGCCTGGAAAACGAAATTGGCGACGGCTCTGAGACCTCCATCAAGGGCATCATCATCACCTCTGCGAAGAAGACCTTCTTCGCAGGCGGCGACATCAAGCAGATGTCCAAGGCCACTGAAGACGATGCAGCTGACATGTTCGGCATGGTCGAGGACATGAAGGCCTCCCTGCGTCGCCTGGAGAAGCTCCCGGTGCCGATTGTTGCTGCCATCAATGGCGCAGCACTGGGCGGCGGCCTCGAGGTCGCGCTGGCTGCTAACCACCGCGTTGCTGCCGATGTCCGCGGTTCCAAGATTGGCCTGCCAGAGGTCACCCTCGGCCTGCTGCCGGGTGGCGGCGGCGTTTCCCGCGTCGTGCGCATGCTGGGCATTCAGGACGCGCTGATGAAGGTCATTCTGACCGGCGCTCAGATGAACCCGGGCAAGGCCCTCGCAGCTGGCCTCGTTGACGAGGTTGTTGCTCCGGAGCAGCTCATCGACACCGCCCGCGCATGGCTGACCAGCGAAGACGCCAAGGCCGCACAGCCGTGGGATGAGAAGGGCTTCAAGATCCCAGGCGGTGACCCGAAGACTCCTAAGTTCGCAATGAACCTGCCGTCCTTCCCGGCAAACCTGACCAAGCAGCTCAAGGGCTCCCCGATGAAGGCTCCGCGCCTTGCGATGCAGGCTGCCATCGAGGGCTCTCAGGTCGACATCGACACCGCACTGCGTATCGAGTCCCGCTACTTCACCGAACTGGTCACCGGTACCCAGTCGAAGAACATGATGCAGGCGTTCTTCTTCGACCTCAACCACGCTCAGGGCGGCGGCTCCCGTCCGCTGCAGGCTGACGGCACCCCGTACCCGAAGCGTGAGTTTAAGAAGGTGGCCGTTGTTGGCGCCGGCATGATGGGCGCAGGTATCGCCTACGTGTGCGCAAAGGCTGGCATGGAAGTTGTCCTGAAGGACATTTCCCTGGAGAACGCCGAGCGCGGCAAGTCCTACTCCGAGGGCCTGGAGGCGAAGGCTCTCAAGCGCGGTCGCACCACTGAGGAGAAGTCCGCAGCACTGCTGAACCGCATCAAGCCGACCGAGTCCTACGACGACCTGGCCGACGTCGACCTGGTCATTGAGGCCGTCTTCGAGAACACCGACCTCAAGCACAAGGTTCACGCCGAGATCGAGGCCGCAGTTCCGGAGACCTGCATCCTGGGCTCCAACACCTCCACCCTGCCGATTACCGAGCTGGCTTCCCACGTCAAGCGTGAGAAGGACTTCATCGGCCTGCACTTCTTCTCCCCGGTGGACAAGATGCAGCTGATTGAGATCATCTCCGGCGACAACACCGACCCGGCAATCCTCGCCGCTTCGCTGGACTTCGCTGTTGCAATCCGCAAGATCCCGATTGTTGTCACCGACTCCCGCGGTTTCTACACCTCCCGCGTCATCGGCACCGTCATCAACGAGGCCCTGCGCATGGTCGCTGAGGGCTACGACCCGGCCATCATCGAGGCCGCTGGTCGCCAGGCTGGTTACCCGGCACCGCAGCTCCAGCTTGCCGACGAGCTGAACCTCAAACTCATGGAGAAGATCGCTGGCGAGACCCGCGCTGCCGCCGAGGCTGCAGGCCAGACCCTGGACGAGGGCGGCGTACCGGCTCTGGTCGAGGCCATGCTGCACAAGTTCGAGCGCCCGGGCAAGCTCGAGGGCAAGGGCTTTTACGAGTACGTCGACGGCAAGCGCTCCGGTCTCTGGCCGGGCCTGTTCAACGAGCTCCGCGAAGAGCTGAACATCACCCCGATCGCTCCGGAGGACACCGACCTGCAGGAGCTGGTTGACCGCATGCTCTTCATCGAGGCCATCGAGACTCAGAAGTGCGTCGACGAGGGCGTTCTGCTTCACGACGCCGACGGCAACATCGGCTCCATCTTCGGTATCGGCTACCCGGCCTGGACCGGTGGTACTCGCCAGTTCATTAAGAACTACGACGGCGCCACTGTTGTCGACCCGGCCGCAGCTCACCCGGAGCGCCGCGGCGTCGCGGGCTTCGTCGAGCGCGCCGAAGAGCTGGCCGCTAAGCACGGTGAGCGCTTCAACGCTCCGGAGTCCCTGAAGAAGTAAGGCTACCCCGAGCGCACCCCGGTTGCTGGAATTGTTCCAGTAACCGGGGTTTTTCGCCTTCGAGATCACCTCTACGCGCGTAGCACCGCTGAACGCACCAGCGCGCCAACCCCAATTCGGCCTACCCGTTAAACTGCGCACATGGCTCGAAATGTCGCTGATCTTCCCACCGCACTGCCTGAACTCGCTATCTCCCAGGAGGGATTCGCCGCCCCATCACCGCAGCTGGTCATGCTTAACGACGAGCTCGCGACCCAACTCGGTCTCTCCCCACAGTGGCTCCGGTCAGACGCTGGCCTGAAGTTCCTCACTGGCCGCGGCGCCGATCACGGAGTCGGCCAGGAAACCGATACCCCACTCGGCGCATACACAACCCCGATGGCCACGGCCTATGCCGGCCACCAGTTCGGCAACTTCGCAGGCCTACTCGGTGATGGTCGCGCGCTCTTGCTTGCCACAGTTGAGGCTGAACCGGGGCTGACTGGGCTGCACTGTCCGCCTAACCAGCCCGACTGCCCCAAAGAGACAACCCACAGCGACAACACCCAGGCCTACGAGATTCAGGCGAAAGGCACCGGCCCCACGCCCTTCTCCCGTGGCGGTGACGGCAAAGCCACGCTGACCTCCGCCCTGCGGGAGTACCTCATCAGCGAAGCCATGTATGCACTCGGCATCCCCACCACCCGCGCGCTGGCGGTCATCAAAACCGGCGAAGAGATTTACCGCGGCTCGCAAACCCCATTCGACAACACCGACCCCACCACCGAACTTCAACCGGGTGGCATCGTCGTGCGCGTAGCATCCAGCCACCTGCGAGTTGGCACGTTCGAGCTGGTCGCTCGCTCCGGAACGGACACCGGAATCATGGATCGGCTCATCGAGTTCGCCGCGCAGCGGCATGGCTACGAGGGTTCGGCGGAGTCGGTTCTCCGGGACGTCGTCAAGCGGCAAGCTAATCTCGTTGCGGCGTGGCTGGCCTGTGGATTTGTCCACGGCGTGATGAACACCGACAATGCCAGCATCGCGGGCGAGACCATCGACTTTGGGCCGTGTGCGTTTCTGGATGCGCACGATCCGCGGGCGGTGTTTAGCAGCATTGATCGAGGCGGTCGATACGCGTTCGGCGCGCAGCCGACGATTGCCGGGTGGAACATGTCGAAGCTTGCGGAGACTTTGCTACCGCATTTCGCAGGCACCCCGGAGGAAGCCCTCGCACGCGCCCGCGACCTCCTGGGCGAATTCGCCGACGAGTTCACCGATGCGCTCAGCCGCAGGTGGCTGCCCAAGTTGGGGATTCTCCCCTCGCTTTACGACGACCCGCTGGCCATCCCCCTGGTGCAGCAGTGGCAGGCGTTGCTGGCGAAGTTTGGGCTCGACCATACGAATGCTCATCGGGCGCTGATTGAGGTTCTGGCCGATGGTGATGGGGATACAGTTGCTGCGTTGGCTGCGCTGACCAGGCTGACCGCTGATCCTGCGTTCCCCGCCGCCGCGGCTGAGTGGGGGCAGTTGTGGAAGCGGACGCGGAAGGAGCTGGGAATCGACCGGACGACGGCCCTGGCACTTATGGAGGAAACGAATCCGCTGTATATTCCGCGAAACCACCTGGTCACGGAAGCGTTAGCGGCGGCAGGGGCGGGGGATCTGACCGACTACCGGCACCTGCTGGAGGCGGTAACCAACCCCTTTGAGTCGCAAGACGTCCCAGCGGGGTTCACGGAGCCGGCACCGCGGGAGTTGGGTGCTTTCCACTCGTACTGCGGGACTTAATGCGCTGTCTCTCCGCCTCCTTCAAAGTCCACTTCCTCTTCCAAAACCCACTTCACGACACGGGTGTCACCTCGTGCCAACTGTGGAGGTGGCATGAGGTGACATAGCTGTCGTGAAGTCGCGGATGGGGCCCGCGGACGGGCCCAACGCGGGTAGGGCCCTGACTGAGTGCCAGCGGCGCGGAGAACCAAAGGGCAACCCCTGCGGGGGTGCCAGGATGTTACAACGTTGCACCACTGCACAGGATTAACTCCCCAATCGAGGGTAAAAGACACCGTCAAATAAGGGATGGTTCGCCTGATTAATACTCATATGTTTTTTGGACTTGTATGGTTAGAGACTGTATTGAACGGTCGTATCCAAACCTTAGAGCCCACCACACCCAAGTTGTCACCACCACCATTGCCTATGCAGGTGGGAGGTGGGTATCTAAGTCATTTGGAGTGAGCCGATCACCAAATTCATATCGCCTATCTGGCAGAATCTAGAAAGGCTCGCGATGCATAGACCCGTTGCCTCCGGCCCCTTCCACACCCGGCAGAAACTCCGGCGGAAGCTCCGACAGCGAGAGAAGTCCCGTGCCACAAAACTGCACGCAACAACGCTCAGCGGAAAAGGAAAGTTCACGCTGCATGTCCGCCAGATCCTGGCGGCTTTGCTGGTAATCGCCTTGCCAGGAAGCGCGCTCGCTGCCTGCAGCACTGACCAGCAACAGGTCGGCGCGGGGTTCATTGTGGTCCAGAACTCCGAACCACAGTCGCCGCTGTACACCACTGACACCAATGAAACCGGTGGTGGCGATATCCTCCGCATGCTCTACTCAGGTCTGGTGCGCTACGACACCGACGGCTCGATGATCCTGGACCATGCGGCAGAAATTAAGCCCAACGAGGACTCGACCCATTTCGACATCACGCTAAAACCGGGCTGGACCTTCCACAACGGCGAACCAGTCACCGCGCAGAGCTACATCGATGCCTGGAATTACGCTGCCTACGGCCCGAACCTGCAGAAGCAGCAGTCCTTCTTCGCCAACGTGCAGGGTTTTGATGCTGTTTCGGGAGAAAAGGCCACGGAGAAAACACTCTCCGGCCTGAAAAAGGTCGATGACCTGAGGTTCACCGTGGATCTGACCAACCCAGATTCTTCCTTCCCGCTCAGCCTCGGCTATGTCGCGTTTATGCCGCTGCCGAAGGCCGCGTTCGAAGACAAGAAGGCTTTCGGTGAACACCCAATCGGCAATGGACCGTACAAGATGGCCGAAGGCCGCGCTTGGCTGCACAACAACCAGCTAACTGTGGTTCGCAATGATGACTTCGCCGGTGAGCACAAGGCCCGTAACAACGGCCTGGTATACCGCTTCTACTCGGACGTGGACACCGCATATGCAGACCTCCAGGCCGGCCGCCTGGACACGCTGCCACGCACAATTCCACCAACGGCTCTCGCCAGCTTCCAAACCGACTTCCCCGACTCCAGCGCAAATGTCCCGACCTCGTCTTCGCAGTACTTCGCAATTCCGCGAAATCTGCCAGGTTTTTCGGGTGAAGAGGGCAAGCTTCGTCGTCAAGCGATTTCTATGGCGATTGACCGGAAACTAATCACTGAGAAGATTTTCTTCGACACCCGCACCCCGGCGCGCGAGTTCAGCTCGTTGACGCTCGGTGACCTTGACCCGAACGTACCTGGCCAAGAGGTGCTGGAATACAACCCGAAGAAGGCCCGCCAACTGTGGGCCGAAGCCAACAAAATTGCGCCGTTTACCGGCTCGTTCGACATCGCCTACAACGCCGACGGCGGACACCAGCAGTGGGTCGAAGCGGTGACCAACATGATTGGCGAGACCCTCGGCATCGATTCCCACGGCAAGGCCTACCCGACCTTCAAGCAGCTGCGCGATGAAATCTCCAACGAGACCATCACCAGCGGCTACCGCACTGGCTGGGCAGCTGACTACCCATCTGTGGCCAACTACATGATCCCGCAGTTCGTCACCGGTGGTTCCTCGAATGACAACCACTACTCCAATCCGGAGTTCGACAAGCTGATTCAGGAGGCGGCCTCGGCAAAGAGCGCAGAAGATGCCAAGCCGATTTATGTCAAGGCTCAGTCTGTGCTGATGGAGGACCTACCAGCGATTCCGCTGTGGTACCCCAATGCTTCGGTGGCGTGGAACCCGAAGCTGCGCAATGCCGTAGTGATGTGGGACGGCATCTTGGACTACCCAATGATTGAGAAGGACTAGCACCATGGGTTGGTATATCGGAAAGAGACTCCTGCAGATGGTGCCGGTTTTCTTCGGTGCCACACTGCTGATTTATGCAATGGTCTTCGCCATGCCAGGCGACCCCATCGCCGCACTAGCTGGCGATAAGCAGCTGCCACCGGAGCAGGTCGCAGCACTGCGCGCCCACTACCACCTGGATGAGCCTTTCCTCGTCCAGTACTGGGAGTATCTCAAGGGCCTGTTCACCCTGGATATGGGCGAGACCTTCTCCGGTCGCTCGGTCGGCGAGGAAATCGCGCTGGCCTTCCCTATTACAATTCGCCTGGCTCTGATGGCCGTTGCCATTGAGGCCATTTTCGGTATCGGCCTCGGCGTTATTGCCGGTATGCGCAAGGGCGGCTTCTTCGACTCCACCGTTCTGGTGATGTCCCTGCTGGTTATCGCAACTCCGACCTTCGTGCTCGGCTTCGTGGCCCGCTACCTCTTCGGTGTGCGCTGGGAGATTGTCTCCCCCACCGTTGGTAGCGATGCCTCCTTTACCTCCCTGCTGCTGCCGGCATTCGTGCTGGGTCTCGTCTCGGTTGCTTATGTTCTGCGACTGACGCGCTCCGAGGTCTCGTCGGCACGCCATGCCGACTTCGTGCGCACTGCCCGCGCCAAGGGCTTGCCAACCTCTGAAGTCACCCGCCGCCACATCTTGCGCAACTCGCTAATTCCCGTTGTGACCTTCATCGGCGCTGATCTCGCGGCTCTGATGGGCGGCGCAATTGTCACCGAGGGCATCTTCAACGTGCCAGGTATCGGTGGCCTGATCTTCCACGCCGTCCAGATTGGTGAAGCTCCCACCGTGGTCAGCATCGTGACCATCCTGGTGGTTATTTACATGTTCGCCAACTTGCTCATCGACTTGCTCTACGCAGTCCTGGATCCGAGGATTCGTTATGCCTAAGCCAGATTCGACGCAGTTAGATTCGACTCAGCCAGAAAAGCAGGCCAACGCCGTGCATACCGGCACCGCGCAGGCCAACACCGCGCAGGCCCCCGCCGCACAGGCGACGAACCCCGACCACAAGCAGTTGCCGGATACCCCGCCACTGGGGCTCTGGGGTTCGGCCTGGCAGAACCTGCGTTACCGCCCACTGTTCTGGGTTTCCGCATTCATTATTTTGCTCTCCATCGCAGTGGCCGCGTTCCCGTCGCTGTTCACCTCTGTGGACCCGACGGCGGCAAACCTGCGTGACTCGCTGGCCCCAGCCCGCGACGGCCACCCGATGGGCTTCACTCAGCAGGGCTACGACGTCTACGCCCGTGTCATCTACGGTGCCCGCGCCTCGGTCATCGTCGGCATCGGCGTCACCCTGGCCGTGACCGTGGTGGGCATCATCCTCGGTGCCATCGCTGGCTATCTCGGCGGTTGGGTCGACGCGGTGCTCTCCCGCATCACGGACATGTTCTTTGCCATCCCCCTGATTCTCGCCGGCATCGTGCTGATGCAGCTGTTTACCGAACGCACCATCTGGTCCGTGGTCTTCGTGCTCGCTGCTTTCGGCTGGCCGCAGATGGCGCGCGTGGTGCGTTCCTCGGTGATCTCGGTGAAGAACGAGGAATACGTCACCGCCTCCAAGGCGCTCGGTCTGTCCAGCACCGGCATTCTCTTCCGCCATGTGCTGCCGAACTGCCTCGCCCCTGTCATCGTCATGGCCACGACCTCACTGGGTATTTACATCGTCGCCGAGGCCACGCTGTCCTACCTGGGCATTGGCCTGCCGACGACCACCGTTTCCTGGGGCAACGACATCTCTGTCGCACAGCAGGTGCTCCGCCAGGCCCCGTCCAACCTGTTCTGGCCAGCACTCGCCCTGGCGATTACCGTTCTCGGCTTCATCCTCATGGGTGACGCTTTGAAGGATTCTCTCGACCCGAAGGAGCGTCGTCGATGAGCACCGACACCAATACTTCCGCAGCGCCCATTCTCACCTTGAAGGATGTCTGCATTGGCTTTCCGACGACCACAGCGTCCGGCCGCCGCAGTAAATCGTTGACCGATGTGGTGCATGACGTCGACCTGGAGGTTTTCCCCGGTGAGACGGTCGCCATTGTCGGCGAGTCCGGCTCGGGTAAGTCCACCACTGTCCACGCCGCGCTGGGGCTGTTGCCCGGTGATGGTGAAGTCACCGGTGGCACCATCACCTTCGATGGCCGTGACATCACACACCTGACCGACCGCGAGTTTGTTAGCATCCGCGGCAACGGCATCGGCCTGGTCCCCCAGGACCCGATGACCAATCTCAATCCGGTGTGGACCGTCGGTTCCCAGATTAAGGAGGCGCTGCGCGCTAACAACATAGCCACTGGCTCTGAGGCCCACAAAAAGGCGATTGAGCTGCTGGAACAGGCCGGCCTGCCAAACGCTAAAAAGCGTATCGACCAGTACCCGCACGAGTTCTCCGGTGGTATGCGCCAGCGCGCGCTTATCGCGATGGGCTTGGCCGCGCACCCAAAGCTGCTGATTGCCGATGAGCCCACTTCCGCTCTCGACGTGACCGTGGCGAAGAAGATCCTCGACCACCTCGACAAGCTCACTAGCGAACTCGGCACGTCCGTGGTGCTTATTACCCATGACCTCGGCTTGGCTGCCGAGCGCGCTGACCGACTCGTCATTATGCAAGCAGGACGTGTCGTGGAGACCGGCCCTGCTCTGGAAGTCCTCACCCGCCCGCAGCATCCATACACCAAGCAGCTAATCGCGGCGGCTCCATCGCTGGCTGCCCGGCGCGGTGATCGCGTGGTGGCGGCGCCGACGACATCGGATGCGGACCAGAAGGAGATTCTGGTCGCGAAGAACTTGGTGCGCGACTTTGCCATCCGCGGCGACCGTCCGTGGCGCAAGGATTCCTTCCGCGCCGTCGATGACATCAGCTTTACGCTGCGTCGCGGTCGCACCATCGGAATCGTGGGCGAATCCGGTTCAGGCAAGTCCACTGTCGCCAACATGGCGCTGGGGCTGCTCGATCCGACCGAAGGCGAAGTGCTTTTCGACGGCAAACGCGTCCAGGGCCGGAATCGTAAAGAGGAGCTGGAGCTGCGGCGTCGCATTCAGCCGATTTTCCAGAACCCGTATGCGACGCTGGACCCGATGCGCACGGTGCATTCCTCCATCGAGGAGCCGCTGCGGATTCACAAGATTGGCACCAAGAAGGAGCGTGAGCAGCGCGTATTCGAGCTTCTCGACCGCGTCGCTCTTCCCGCGGAAATGGGGCGCCGCTTCCCCGGTGAGCTGTCGGGTGGTCAGCGTCAGCGTGTGGCGATTGCGCGTGCACTGGCCCTGAACCCTGAGGTTGTGGTCTGTGACGAGGCGGTGTCAGCACTCGACGTGGTGGTGCAGGCTCAGGTGCTCGAACTACTCGCCGAGCTGCAGGAAGAGATGGATTTGGCCTACCTGTTTATTACGCACGACCTCGCTGTGGTGCGGCAGGTGGCTGATGAGGTCATCGTGATGGAGCACGGCAAGATGGTTGAACACCGTCCGACCGACGATCTCTTCGATCACCCGGAGAAGGAATACACCCAGCGGCTGCTGGACGCCATCCCTGGTGCGTCGTTGGATTTGGATCTGTAGCTGGGCGGTGGCCTGTTTCCCCAGGGCACTTCGCTCCGCCCCCCCTTCTGGGCCACTTCACGACACAGGCGTCACCTCGTACCAGCTGTGGAGGTGGCATGAGGTGACACCTGTGTCGTGAAGTCGCGAGGAGAGGCAGGCAGGCGAGCGGGAAGGCGGGAACGTGCAGGCGGGCAAGCAAGAACGGGCAAGCAGCCGGCTGCTACTCCTCGTCCAGCACCATGCGATAACCGACCCCCACCTCAGTGCGCAAGTACTTGTTGTGAGCCTGCTGAGGCTCAATCTTGTGGCGCAGCTGGGAGATGTAAACGCGCAGGTAGTTGGTCTCTTTTTCGTACTGGTCACCCCAGACGGCCTTGAGAAGCTCCAGTTTGGTCACCAGTTCGCCACGATGCTGCACCAGGTAGACCAGGATGTCCCACTCGCGCGGGGTCAGATGCACGAGCTCGTCCGCCACGAGAACTTGCCGTTTGGCCAGGTCAACCATTAGATGACCATCTGCGGAGGTCACCTTCGGCACCTCTTCGACCACTACTTTGCTAGCACGCCGCATGGTTGAACGCAGCCGAGCCAACAACTCCCCCATCGAGAAAGGCTTGGTGACGTAGTCATCGGCCCCTTCATTGAGGGCGTTGATTTTCCCCGCCTCGTCGTGACGTGCGGAGACAATCAGCACTGGAATATCGCTCCACCTGCGCAAAGAACGCAGAACTTCCAGGCCACTGACATCGGGCAAGCCCAGATCCAGGAGAACGGCGTCGGGCTTCCACTCGCTGACCGCGGCTAACGCCCGCGTGGCCGTTTGCGCGACACGTGGCTCGTAACCGCGGGCTTTTAAACTGACAAGCACAGTGCGGGCCATGGCGACATCATCCTCGACGATGAGTATCTTTCGCCCGGGTTTGTTGCCAGCCTGACCAGCGGGTTGTCCTGAACTGAGATTCATGGAATCCTACTTTCTCTCGCCCATTGCACGCGGCAACGTCAGCACGAAGGTAGCACCGCCGCCGGGTGTCTGTTCGGCGCGGATGGCGCCTCCCATGGCGTCGGCAAAACGCGAGGCGGCGGCAAGTCCCAGACCAAGGCCCTGAGATTGTGCCGAGTAGTCGCCAAGGCGTTGGAACGGTTGAAAAATCTCCTCCAACTTATCCTCCGGGATGCCCTTACCGTGGTCAATGATCAAAATGTCTATGCATGCGCTCGCAGCGATAGCACCCAGCGAGCCCATAACCGGCATGTCGGCGGGACCGCGCACACCGCGCTCGCTGGGCCGCGTACGAATGGTCAGGCTCGACTCCGGTGCGTACTGACGGCCGTTGATGACAATGTTGGAAACAATGCGCTGGATCAGCCCAGGATCGCCTTCCACCATGCAGGCGTCATGGTCAATATCGCGGTCAATGTGACCTGCGGCTTCCGGCAGCTCCGCACATACCGCGTCCACAACATCGGAGACGCTAACCGGCACACTTTCCACCCGCTTGGTGCTGGAGTCGATGCGGCTGGCATCGAGTAGGTTGCCAATGACCACCTCTAGGCGGTCAGCGGAACTCTCGATTGTCTCCATGAGGATGAGACGCGTTTCGTCGTCAAGCTCAACGTCCTCCATGTTCATGCTGGAGATCGCAGCCTTGATGCTGGCCAGCGGTGTGCGCAGGTCATGTGAAACGGCGGTCAGCACCGCGCTGCCCACGCGGTTGCCCGCCTCGAGGGCAGCGGTGGCGCGGCGCATCGCGGCGATTTCCTCCATGTCCATGAGCGCCCGGATGCGGGAACCGTGAGCCGCAATCATGGCAGTCTCAGCGGCGGTGAGTTCACGGCCACTGAGCACAAAGCGCAGGTCATCGCCGGAGCTGACCTTAGTCATCGGCAACTCTGTCGGCCACGGTTCGGACAAGCCGTGTTCGGCGGTGGTGACAATGGTCAACCACTTCTTGCGCTCTGAGGAGTAACGCTGCACGTCCACGCGCTCCATCGAGAACGTATCCGCCAAGCTGTGGACCAGGTTGGACATGTTGTCGCCATCGTGGACGACACCGTGTGCCAACTCGGACATTACGACTGCCTGATGCAAACTCCTGTCCGCCATCTCGCGGCGGCGCTCGGAACGCTCCACCACCGTCGCCACAGCTGCCGCAATCACACCGAAGAGCAGGATTTGAGCCAAGCTGGCCGGCTCGGTGATGGTCAGTGTTCTCACCGGGGCGGTGAAGTACCAGTTTGCCAGAATTGAGGAGACCACCACTGCCGCCAGCGCTGGCACCAACCCTGCCGCCATAGCGGCGAAGACTATCGGCATCAGATAGGTCAGCAGCAGTACGCCCAGGAACTCCGGGCCGGTGTCCAGCTGGTAGAGCAGCAACGTCAGTAGCACTGGCCCCACCAGTGCCAGCAGCCAACCGGTGATACGTCGCTCCTTGGAAAAGCGAGAGCGCAGTTTCTTGCGCCGCTTGGCTTTCTTCTCTGAGCTTGAGGAGATGATGTGCACATCGATGGGCCCAGCCTGGTCGATGATGCGCTGCGAGGTACTTAAGCCCACGTAGCGCCGCAGTCCTCGCTCCGAGCCAATGACCAGCTGCGATGCATTGACCGTGCGGGAGAACTCCAGCAGAATTCCCGGCACATCATCGCCCACGATGGTGCGCCACTGCCCACCCAGCGACTCGGTGAGATCCTGCAGCTTGCGCAGCCGACGCAGATACCCGCGGTCAAGGCCGTCGTCCTCGCCGGTGATGTGCACGACAATCATCTCGCGGCCGGCCACGCGACCGGTCATACGAGCACCGCGACGAATCATGGACTCCGCGTTCTCATCATCGCGCACGGCCACCACGACGCGCTCACGCGTGGTCCAGTGGTCGTCGATCTCCTCGTCTTCGCGGTAGGCATCGAGCACCTCCTCGACCTTGTCAGCCAGCCACAAAAGTGCCAGCTCACGCAGGGCGCTGAGGTTGCCCGGGCGGAAGTACTTGCGCAGCGCTAGTTCCGCTTGCTCCTTGCGGTAGATTTCGCCGCGAGACAGGCGGATGCGCAGGGCGTCCGGGCTCAAGTCGATGAGCTCAATCTCGTCCGCATCGCGGAGGACACGGTCGGGTACCGTCTCCATCTGGCGCACGCCGGTGACGGCCGCAACGACGTCGTTAAGCGATTCCAAGTGCTGGATGTTCATCGTCGAGATGACGTCGATGCCTGCGTCGAGAAGCTGGTAGACATCGTGCCAGCGCTTGCGTTGCTGAACGAACTCGTTGTCCGGCTCATCGGTAACGACGGTGTGCGCGAGCTCATCGACGAGGGCGACCTCGGGACGCATCTCGATAATCGCATCAACATCCAGCTCACGATAGGTGTTGCCGCGGTAGGACACCTTTCGACAATCCAACACTGGCAGGCCTTCGATGAGCTTCTTCGTCCGCTCGCGACCGTGGTGTTCCACCAGACCAATGACTACCTCGTGCCCACGGGAGTACAGATCGTGCCCCTCGCTCAACATGGCGCACGTCTTACCCACGCCCGGGGCGAACCCCAGGTAGACCTTCAGTTTTCCTCGCTTGGCCATTTCTTACAGACCTTTACTTGCCATACCTTGCCCAATCGCAGGATGCTTACTGTCCGTCTGTCAGAGCGGCGTTCAGCTTTACGACGTTGACCAGTCGCCCACCATCCTGCGAGCCCTGTTCCGTAATTGCGTTTTCACTATTTTCCGAGATCAACCGCTCAACCTCTGCCTGTGGCAGGTTGCGCTCCTTGGCCACGCGCGGTGCTTGCAGCTGTGCGTACTTCTCGGAGATATGCGGATCCAGACCGGAACCGGAGGCGGTGACTGCCTCCACCGGTACCTGGGCCGGGTCGATGCCCTCGCGGGCAGCGACATCGGTGCGGCGCTGTTCGATTTCAGCCTGGAACTCCTTGCTATACGGCGACACGTTCGATGCCGAAGACGACATCGCGTCGTAGCCATTATCCCCCGCAGCAGACGGGCGCGGGTAGAAAAACCCCGGCTTTGTCACTTCTTGGGCAATGAGCTCCGAGCCCTGGGCCTTGCCTGCGGAGTCATACATCATCGAGCCATCAGCGTTATCGGACCAGATTCGCCCCACTACCCAGATTGCGGCTGGGTACAGCAGGCCGATAACCACGGTGAGCAGCAAATATGCCTTGATTGTGGTGGATACCAACCGAAAGTTCTTGTTCATGTCCTTCTCGATTCTTTTCACATGTTGCGAGATGCCAAGTGCTGTGCGCTGGCTGCGCCGTTTGGCGCGAGGCCAAGGCACTTACATCCCGAACACTCCGGAGAGCAGGAGGTCAATAATTTTGATGCCGACAAACGGTGCGATGATGCCACCGACACCGAAGATGAGCAGGTTGCGGCTCAGCAGTGAGGCAGCCGACCCGGCGCGGTACTTCACGCCCTTGAGAGCCAGCGGAATCAAGGCGACAATCACCAGCGCGTTGAAGATCACTGCAGACAGGATGGCGCTTTCCGGCGAATGCAGGTTCATGATGTTGAGCTTGTCCAGGCCAGGCAGCGCCGTGACGAACATGGCTGGAATGATGGCGAAGTACTTCGCCACGTCATTGGCAATGGAGAAGGTGGTCAGCGCACCGCGGGTAATCAGCAACTGCTTGCCGATTCCCACCACGTCAATGAGCTTGGTCGGATCCGAATCCAGGTCCACCATGTTGGCCGCTTCCTTCGCCGCCGACGTACCAGTGTTCATTGCCACGCCCACATCTGCCTGCGCCAATGCCGGTGCATCGTTGGTGCCGTCACCGGTCATGGCGACCAGGCGTCCCTTCGACTGCTCCTTGCGGATCAACTCTAGCTTCTGCTCCGGGGTGGCCTCAGCGAGCACATCGTCGACGCCGGCCTCCTTCGCAATCGCATGCGCCGTCACCGCATTGTCGCCCGTGATCATGACGGTACGAATGCCCATTTCACGCAGCTGATCGAAACGCTCACGCATGCCAGGCTTAACGACGTCCTTGAGATAAATAACACCCAGCACTCGTCCGGACTCACCGCTGGTTACTTCGTCGCCGCCAAATACCTCGGCGACCACCAGCGCGGTACCGCCCGCTTCCGAAATGCGCTGGACAATGCCATCGACCTCGGGCGGCACGGTGGCACCGATGCACTTCATCAGCTTCACAATCTCCATTGCGGCACCCTTGACTACCTTGCGTTTCTTCTCGCCGCCGGTAGCGGGGAACTCGATACCACTCATACGAGTCTGAGCGGTAAAGGGAATGAAGGTCGCATTGGCATAGACGGATTCGTCGATGCGTTCATTCGATTCGGTTTCCGCGAGCTCGACAATGGAGCGGCCCTCGGGGGTTTCGTCGGCAAGCGAAGAAAGCTGGCAGGCGTGTACCAATTCAGCGTGCGTGGTGTCGCCGACCTCGGAGAACTCCGCAGCCTGACGGTTACCGAAGGTGATGGTGCCGGTCTTGTCTAGCAGCAGCGTGGCGACGTCACCAGCGGCCTCAACCGCACGGCCCGACATGGCCAACACGTTGTGCTGAACCAGGCGGTCCATACCGGCGATACCAATAGCGGACAGCAGCGCGCCGATAGTGGTCGGGATCAGGCAGATCAGCAGTGCGACCAGTACCAATGGGTCCTGCTCAGCGCCGTTGAAGACAGCCATTGGTGCCAAGGCGATGACGACCATGAGGAAGATCAGGGTCAACACGTGCAGCAGGGAACCAAGTGCCAGCTCGTTCGGAGTCTTCTTGCGCTGTGCGCCTTCGACCAGACCAATCATGCGATCCATGAAGCTCTCACCGGGCATGGTGGTGACCTCGATGGCGATGGCGTCGGAAAGCACGCGTGTACCACCGGTGACCGCGCACCGATCACCGCCGGCCTCGCGGATGACCGGCGCGGACTCACCGGTAATGGCGGACTCATCGACACTGGCAGCGCCGACGATCACGTCGCCATCGGCGGGAATCGGCTCGCCGGCGGAGACGATGACGATGTCACCCGGAACCAGGTCCGTGGCCGCGACCTTGGTGGTCTGCGCGGCTGGGTTCTCCAGTGCTGCAGCGGCGTTGGCGCCGTTGTTGAGCTTGAAGGCATCAGAGGTGGTGCGCGAAGCGCGCAGCGATTCCGCCTGTGCCTTGCCGCGGCCCTCAGCGACGGCTTCCGCCAGCGTTGCAAAAAGTACCGTCAACCACAGCCACACCGTGATGGAAATACTGAACAGCGACGGGTGCGCAATGGCCAGGACCAGCGTAAATGCGGCACCGACTTCGACCAGGAACATCACCGGGGTGGCGATGAGCTGGCGCGGGTTCATCTTGCTCAGCGCCAGCGGCAGAGCCGCTTTCAGTGCGCTGGGAGAAAATGCGGAAGATGCGTTGGAATTCTTGCTCATGACAGGGCCTCCGTCAGCGGACCTAGGACGAGGGTTGGTAGGAAGGTCAGGGCGCTGACGATGATTGCGATGGCAACGGTCAGGCCGACAAACTGCGGTCGGTGAGTTGGCAGGGTGCCAGCGGTCTCGGCGGCTGGTCGCTGCTTGGCGAAGTCACCAGCCAGACCCAGCACCATGACAATTGGAAGAAAGCGACCAAACAGCATGGCGAAACCGAGGCTCATGTTGAACCACGGGGTATCGGCACCGAAGCCCGCGAATGCCGAACCATTGTTGTTGGACGCACTGGTGAAGGCGTAAATCAGGTCGGAGAAACCGTGCGGTCCGTCAGCGGACACGGAGTCCAGCGTCGACGGCAGCATGGTGGAGATACCGACACCTGCCAGCACCAGCACTGGCATGACCAGGATGTAGAGGCAAACCTTGGTGATTTCCGAAACACCAATGCGCTTGCCCAGGTATTCCGGGGTACGGCCGACCATCAGGCCGGCGATGAATACGGTCAGGATGGCGATGATGAGCATGCCGTAGAGACCGGAGCCCACACCACCAGGGCTGATCTCGCCCAGCAGCATGTTCAGCATGAGCATGCCGCCTGCCAGTGGTGAGTAGCTGGAGTGGAAGCTGTCCACCGCGCCTGTCGACGTCATGGTGGTGGTCACCGCAAAGAAGGAACTCGGCAGCACGCCAAAGCGCATTTCCTTGCCCTCCATGCCGCCACCTTGGAAGGTCTGCAGCGCAGTCTCGCTGGACATAACGACAGCCAGAGAGATGAAGTAGAGCACCGCCATGGTGGACAGAATTGCCCAGCCCTGACGCTTGTCACCGATGATGACACCGAATGCCCTGGTCAACGAGACCGGAATCAACAGGATAAGGAAGATTTCCAGCATGTTGGTCCACGCATTCGGGTTTTCAAATGGATGCGCGGAGTTGGCGTTGAAGTAGCCACCGCCGTTGGTGCCCAATTCCTTGATGACCTCCTGCGATGCCACGGCACCGCTCGGGATAGTCTGGCTGCCGCCGGTGACAGTCTGGATAGTCTGTGGGGCCGAGAAATTCTGGATGGCACCCTGCGAAATCAGCAGAATTGCACCAATAGCGGCGATGGGCAGCAGCACTCGCAGGACGGTACGAGTCAGATCTACCCAGAAGTTGCCGATGTTGCCGTCACCGTGACGGTTGGCCAGGCCTCGGACCAGCGCCACCGCCACTGCAATACCGACTGCGGCGGAGACGAAGTTCTGAACTGCCAGGCCAGCCATCTGGGTTAGCACTGTCATGGCTTCTTCACCGGAGTAGGACTGCCAGTTGGTGTTGGTGGTAAACGACACCGCGGTGTTCCACGCCTGGTCCGGAGAAACTGGGCCCTTGCCGTGGTTGAGCGGTAGCCACTGCTGCACTCGCTGCAGCAGGTAGACGAAGATGACGCTGACAGCGGAGAAGCTCAACACACTGGCGGTGTACTTTGTCCAGTGCTGGTTGGCCTCTGGGCGCACACCGATGGCGCGGTAGAAACCGCGCTCAACACCCAAGTGTTTATCAGTGGTGAATACCCGCCCCATGTAATTGCCGAGCGGGATGTAAAGGATGGCCAGTGCGGCCATCACGATGATTACCGGGACAAATCCCATAATGACGTTGCTCACGAGAATCGCTCCGGATCAATCAGGGCGACCAGGACATAGCCCAATGCCGCCAAACCTAAAATGGCGCCGACGATCAATTCCCACGTCATAGTTTCTTCACCGCCTTTGCGCAGCCCTGCAGTAGCAGGAAGGCCGCAATGGTGAGTAGAAGAAGCAAAATGTCTACGAACATGACAGTTATAAAACACCCATACCTACTGCGGCGGGCACCTATTAACGCTTTTTTAACACCCGACTGAACTGGGGTTATGCGCTTAGAGATGCGCGAATGCACTTCTGATTAAGAAAGTGCCAATGCAGGTACGCGGCGAATTAATAGCCACTTCTGGGACCAAGTGGGGAGGGAGATCTGGGCAGGCGCGCTGATGTCGCCGACTTATCGATGGTTTTCCGTGACCTGTCGATGACTTCCCTTGTCTTATCGATGGTTTTCCACCACTTATGCGCACGCTGTGGGGTCTACCTGGCTACTTGTCGATGAGCTATTCACCTGTCGATGCGCTATAGCGTGGGCATCAGTGAATAACGCATCGACAAGTGGCCGCCCAACCCCGTCCCCGCCCTCGCCCCGCCGCCTCAGCCCCCGCCATCTCCGCCCCGCCCCCAGCCGGACCACGCGCTACCCGAAGGCTTTTGGACGCGAGCATCAAAAAAACCGGGCACCACGCTTACCGCGTGATACCCGGTTTGTAAATGGATTGAGGTAGGTCGAAGCAACCGACCTGAATTAGCCGACCTAGAAGTGCCTAACTAACCAACCAAAGCTAATTAGTCCGCCGGAGCTGATTAGTCCTCCGGAGCAAGCTCGCTTTCAGTAACCCACTTGTGGTTCTTCATGGTCATACCATCATCGTCAATGTCGACCATGTACACCGGCTCCTGGGTGGAGTAGTCAACAGTGCCCTTGGCCCCCTTCATGCCCGCCATATGCTCGGCGTTGATGGTGATCTCGGAGCCGTCGGCAAGCGGTGCTTCGCCTGGGTTCTCCAGCTCCTCATGAACGACCCAGCGGTGGTCCTTCACCGGCTCACTGCCATCGGTCGGGGTGTAGGAAACGGAGTAGGTAGTGGTGTTGAAAACACCAACAACCTTGCCTTCTGCACCCTTCATGCCCGGCATGTGATCGGCGAGAACCTGCACTTCACTGCCGACCGGGAACTTCGCGTTGTCCGCCGCAATCATTCCCTCTGGAGCCGGACCACCATCGGCCGGATGGTCATGGCCGGCCATCGCGTCATCACCGTGGTCACCATGACCGCCATGATCATCGGCATCGTCCATATCATCCATGTCGTCATGGCCCTCAGTGCTGGTGGCCGACACGGAAGAGCTGGTCTCGCTAACAGTGCTGCTTGCCTCAGTACTAGCCGAATCATCGGAGGAGCAACCGGCCAGCACAAGGACGCTGGCGGCACCCGCGGCTACGAGAGCATCTAGTGGTCGAATATTCTTTGCCATGGTTGAGCTCCTTTGTTGTTGGTGTCAATCAATCTATGACCTCAGCCTAACAACGCTCCCCCAGCGTCACCAGGACTTATCGCCCTCGGCGAACAGAGATAGTCCAGCCAGCCTCACCGGTCTGCTCGAAATTGGTGACCTCGTGGCCATCCTTCGCAGCCCACCGCGGAATCGCATCCGTGGCCTGGGTGCAGTCGAATGGAATCACCAGCTCCTCGCCGATCTCAATCTTGCCAATCGCGTCCTTGGCCTCGATCAGCGGGAATGGGCACACCGCGCCGACGGTGTCGAGCTCGTAACGCCCGCCGCCCAGCGGCTTGAGCTTGCCGTCTTCCTGCTTTACGACGCTCCGGTCGAGCAACGCCACCGGCGCGACAGCAAAGGCACCTGCCAGAGGGGAGGCCTCGGTGCCAGCGGCACCGGCACTGTCGCTACCCGGCAGGGACACAGGAGAAGTAGCAGCCGAAGCGACCGGAGCAGTTGCCGATACCGCCGTGTCGTTGGTGGTGGAAGGGGTGCTCGGGACGTCGTTAAGCGAAGGTGCGGACGGCTTCAGCCAGAGCTTTGCGGCGATAGCGACACCTGCGGCGATGGACGCCAGCGCAAGCCAACCCTGGTAGCTGAACAGCGAGGTCTGGACCATGCCGTTACCGACGGTGCAGCCGCCGGCCCACGCAGCGCCGACACCCATGAAGATGCCGCCGACGACCGAGCGAGCGCCCTGGGTGGCGTCCGGGACGCGGAGGCGGAATTCACCGGAGGCCTTGGCCGCGATGAAGGAGCCGACGAGGATGCCGAGGACGAGGAGGACGCCCCAGTCGAAACGCTCGGTGTCACCAGTGACAACGTAGTTGGCAAGGTTGGAGGACGGAGTCGTGATGCCGAGGCCATCGTTGCGGCCGGTAGCTGCGGACAGCGGCCATGCGATAACGCCAAGTACACCGACGATGGCGGCGGTGGCGTACACGTGCCAGGGCTTCTCAGCCAGGATGTGCGCGAGACCGGACTTACGCGGTGCCAGAGTTACCGGGCGCGGGCCGGAGAATTCTTCGCGCAGGAAGCGGACGGCGAAGTATGCCGTGACGGCGCTCAGCGCGATGACCAGTGGCCAAATGCTAATGCCGAGAGAGGCATGAATGCTGGTCAGGCCGACGGTGCGGTCCTTCAGGGAATTCTGCAGGCCGCCCAGGAAGCCAGTCTTCATAGCAGCAGCGGATAGGGCGTAAAAGACCAGTGCGATCCAAGAGCCGATCAGGCCCTCACCGGAGCGGTACCAGGTACCCGAGGCACAGCCACCGGCCAGGACGATACCCAGCCCGAAGATAACGCCACCGACGATAACGGCCACCGGTGCCAGTTCGTTGTATTCGGGAGTAATCACGCCGGCGCTGGTCAGTGCGGCCAGGCCGATGGCGTGGACGGAAATAACAATCAGCAAGGCGACGAAGCCGCGCCAGCTGCGCTGAGTGAAGATATCGCGCAGGAAACCGGTGACGCAGAAACGTCCTCGCTGCATAACAAAGCCGAGCACGGCGCCCAGCGCTAGTCCTGAGATGAGCATGAGAGTGTTTCTCCTAAAATTATGAGCCAGTCCGCCATCAAAGCCATAATGAACAGACCTGTCTATTAGTGGATTAGAAGCTACTCTACACAGCGAAAAAAGTCCAACTTAATGAAGTTTTCATAGGGTAGAACACCTGCCAATAGACAGACCGAACCGTATAGTTGCTGGTGAGAAGCGCAAGTTGTGGCAAGCTAAAACACTATGAGCGCACAGAATTCAGCCCTGGTTGGACACCAGCGACACCAGCGGTTCCTTGCGATGCGCTCGATACTCGACCTTCCTTTTACCCATGCTTTCGCCCTTGATCCTCAGGCGGTCATCGATATTTCCGGCGTGGCCCGCCTCAGCGAGCTCAATGCCAAAAATGTCGCAATAATCGACAGCTTGCGTTCACTCGCCCACACCAACACGCAGGACTTTTACGCCATCGATGACGCGGCAGAAGCTCTGGGTACCGCCTTGCGAATGGCGATTTCCTCCCGGCAGCTACTCTGGTTCAGCTCGCTGCCCGAAAGTGATGTGGACAAGGTACAAAACATCCTCGGTAGCGACATCGTTCATGTGGTGGGCCCGGAACTGGCCGTCGATAAGCTCGATGACAGTACCCTCGAGCTTCCCACTGCACTGAAACAGCGCGGAGAACCACTGGTGCCCATCGCTATCTCGCCAAGCGAGCTGGTACAGGCCTGGGCACACGGCAGTCGCGTGCAGCAAAAACTGCTCGCTTACCTGCTGGAGGGAACAAATACGCTGGTCATGCAGCAAAAGGATCTGCATGCACTACGCAAAGTCGGGACCAAACTCATCGAGCGCAACCCCGTGTGGCGCCTGCTCTACAACCCGAAAGTGTTGGCCTACCTGGTGGTGATGGTCTACTCTTCGCTCCGCGCGCTACCTGTGGTTTTCGTCCCCGGATTCCACGGCAATGTCTGGGTGCTGTGGAGCATCGACATCATTACCGCTATCCCCTACACCTGGGGAATTGTCGAGATGATCACCGGCCGCTCATTCGGCCGAAGAATGCTGGGGCTCCTGATCACCCTAGTGACTTTCGTCTCGCCTTACGTCTACTTCTGGGCCAATGGGCGCGATTATCCGATGTGGGTCACCATCTTTGTCATCGCGTTAATTGTCGCAGCCTGCGCCGTCGAATACGTCCGCTGGCTGCGCGACCGCGCCATCTCCGCAATCCTGCGCCAACCACCCACCAACTGCCGCTAGCGACCGCTAAGCGAGCGCCGCACGCCGCCAATAATCAGCCAGGCACCGGCGGCAACGTTGACAGCCACAAGCCCGTGGATAGACGCCTTGCTTAACGACGCTGCCATCGTCTCACTTGCGATAAGCATGCCGGTCGAGACAATCCAGATGAACGTTGCGGCAATGTTGGCAATCCGGCCGCGTTCCACGCGGAATGGATGCGTGTAGTGCAGCGGCACCAGCGTCATTGCGCTGAAGATAAAAATGGCAGCGATGCACACCGCCATGGGCGCGTTCCATACCCACAGCAAGACTGCCACGATGTTCCACGCGGCAGGGAAACCAACGAAGTAGTAGTCGCCGGACTTGGCGGCTTCGTTGGCATAGCAGAACATCGACGACACCAGGACCAAAATAATCAGGGCAATCGCCAACGGCCGTGGCCCCAGTGGCAGATACATAACCATGAAAGCCGCGGGTATGGCGGTCCAGGTGAGATAGTCGACGATGTTGTCCACCACTGCGCCGTTAAACCACGGGACGACTTCCTTGATGTGATGCTTACGCGCCATATTGCCGTCGACACCATCGACGACGAGGGCAATGCCCAGCCAGAGCCACATCCAATGTGGGCTGCCCTCCAGCAGTGCGACCGCAGCCAGCGTTGCCCACACCAAACCGGTCAGCGTGAAGGCATGCACAGCCCAGGCGATGACATGCTGGCGCCAGGTGAAGCGGGTGAAGGTCGCGGCGGTGCTGGCAGTATCGGCGCAGGCAGTATCTGGCCCACTGGCGGTACTAGAACTGGCATTGTCGGAGCGAGTAGTAGCGTTCACGGCAGATGTCCTTTAGAGAACAAAATGCGCACAACTGCAAACCTTTATCGCAGTTGTGCGCAGAGTCGATTTTTTTCAATCGGTGAGTATAACGGCCGATGGGTCGTTTTCCCGTATTTTTACTCGGGCTTGTTCCGAGTTATTTAACGACGATCCTCGAACCAACCGGTAACAGCCGGTGCTGTGTTCTCGTAGACCAGCTTGGCTTCGGTGTACTCCTCCAGGCCGGTCGGGCCCAGCTCGCGGCCAATACCGGACTGACCAAAGCCACCCCACTCGGCCTGTGGCAGGTAGGGGCCAAAGTCGTTGATCCAGACGGTACCGTGACGCAGCTCGCGGGAAACGCGCTCAGACACCTCGCGGTTGGATGACCACACCGCACCGGCCAGGCCGTATTCGGTGTCGTTGCCGATCTCGATGGCCTCGTCAACCGTGGTGAAGGTCTCCACCGTCACTACCGGGCCAAAGGCTTCGTCGTGGACGCAGTCCATATCGCGGGTGACCTGGTCAATCACGGTTGGGAGGTAGAAGTAGCCGTCGGCAAGCGAGGCGGAACCATCGGCGGTGGTGCCCGTGGCGATCTCGCCGCCTACGCGCACACGAGCGCCCTGCTCACGAGCTCGATCGACGTATGCCGCGACCTTATCCAGGTGCTGCTTCGAAATCAGCGCACCGGTCTCGGCCTTCTCGTCGAGCGGACCGCCGAGCTGGATGTGTCCGGCGCGCTCGACCAGATCGTCGACAAACTTCTCGGCGATGGACTCCTCCACAATCAAGCGAGCGCCCGCCGAGCACACCTGACCGGAGTGCAGGAACGCAGCATTGAGGGCATTGTCCAAAGCGGCTTCGTAATCGGCGTCGGCGAAGATGATGTTCGGGTTCTTGCCGCCGAGCTCAAGCGCGACCTTCTTCACAGACTTAGCCGCTTCACCAGCAATAATCTTGCCAGTGACAAGACCGCCAGTGAAGGAGACCATGTCCACCTTCGGATGCGAGGACAGCGGTGCGCCCGCTTCGGCACCGGCTCCGGTAATGAGGTTGGCAACGCCTGCCGGAACACCCAGATCATCGATGACGTGCATGAGCAGAATTGCTGTGTGCGGAGTCAGCTCCGCCGGCTTGAGCACAAAGGTATTGCCCGTGGCCAGCGCCGGTGCAACCTTCCATGCGGTCTGCAGCAGTGGGTAGTTCCACGGCGTAATCAGGCCACAGACACCAACAGGTTCACGCACAATACGCGCGACGACGGACGGGTCATCCGCATCCACGAGACGACCGGCATCATTGCCCGCGAGCTTCCCGAAGTACTCAAAGCAGGCAATGATGTCATCCATATCGGCTGCCGCCTCAGGCAGGCGCTTGCCGGTATCCATAGCCTCTGCCCAGGCAAATTCGTCCTTGCGCTGCCTGATGGCAGCTCCGATATCGAGTACCAACTTGCTGCGCTCAGCTGTGCTCCAGGATGCCCAGGAACCTTCTCCGGTACGTCGGAAAGCAGCGTCGGCGGCGGCGATGGCGCGCTCGGTGTCGGTTGCGTCTGCTTCTGCGACCTCGGCGATGAAAGAGCCGTCGGCCGGGCACTCGATGGTGCGAGTATTGCCAGCGGCTGCAGCGGACCAGGTGCCGTTGATAAACAGCGTGGCGGCCCCTTCGTGAGATTTGGCGGTCTCGGTTGCGAGAGCCTTATCAGTAGTGGAAGGCTTAAAGGTCATTTAGGAATCCTCCTTGGCGTAGTCATCAGACCATTCGCGGACAGGTTCGGCATTATCGGACAGATCTGAGGTGCCCGGGAGATCAGACTGCATATGCAGGAACTCCAAGTGCCGTTCGTAGAGGTCGAGGACGTCGGAAATCAGCTGCTCTTGGGTGTAGCCATAGACGTCGTAGCCGAGCGAGCCGGTAAGCGTGAAGACCTCGAGACGGTAGTAGTAAATATCAGCATCACTGTCCAGGTGTACCAGGCCAGCGAAAGACGGCGTCAAGTGTTCAACCGGATAGACCTGGTAGCGGAAGCTCATCTCCTCGCCGAAACCGACCTGCAGGTCAATCTGGTCGATGCCAACTTCTTCTGCTGGTTCACGGTGCAGCGTCACTTCGCCGCCACGATCCCTGATAGCTTCTGCCACCTGTTCAAGCGCGGGCTGTACCACTCGGTCGAGGTAGCGCATGACTGGCTTCTTGCCCGGGAAGGACATGGAGCGGGCAAGTCGCTTACGCCAGTCGCCCTGTTCGCCATCTACGGCGCGGCCCGACATCGCCCCATGGAGGGCTCGACGTGTCGAATCCTGTTGCAGCAGCTCCAGTCGCAGCGACTTAAAGAGGCCATACATCACCAGATAGATGACAAAGGCGAACGGCAGGCCCATCACAATCGTCGCGGACTGCAGTGTCGGAATACCGCCGACGTAGAGCATCGCGATGGTCAGCACACCGACCACGACAGCCCAGAAAATACGGGTCCACTTCTTACCGTCCTGCTGTGTGTCGGTGATCTTCGAAGTGAAGTTACTCATCACCAGTGCTGCCGAGTCAGCCGAGGTGATGTAGAGCAGCAGACCGATCAGGGAGGCGACTGCCGCCACCAACATCGGTGCCGGGTACTGCTCTAGCAGAAGGTAGAAGGCGCGCTCCGGGTAATCCAATGCAGTCTGCCCAAACTCCGAATCGCCACCGATAACCAGGTCCAGAGCCGAGTTACCGAACACCGATACCCACATCAGAACGAAGAGGAATGGAATGGTCAGCGTGCCGACGACAAACTGACGCAGACTACGGCCACGGGAAATGCGAGCCAGGAACAAACCGACGAACGGTGCCCAGGCCACCCACCAAGCCCAGAAGAACAGGGTCCAGGAGTTCAACCATTCCTGCGCTCCGGAGAACGCGTAGGTATCCATAGTCATGGACGGGAACTTCGAGACGTACTCACCGACGTTCATCACCAGTGCGTCAAACAGGAACGCGGTGCGGCCGGTAACCAGGATGTAGAGCATCAAGCAGATGGCCAGGCCAACGTTGAGCTCCGAGAGACGACGAATTCCCTTGTCGACACCGGAAACTGCGGAGGCGATAGCCACCGATACGGCCACGACGATTAGAGCGATCTGCCAGGACGTACTCTCATCCACCCCGAACAGCACACGCAGGCCGTAATTCAGCTGGACGACGCCGATACCCAGCGAGGTTGCGACACCGAAAACGGTACCCAGCATCGCCGCGATTTCGACCGCTTCACCAGCGGGGCCGTGGATGCGCTTGCCGATAATCGGATAGAGCGCCGAACGAATGGTCAGCGGCATGTTCAGGCGATACGCGAAGTAGCCGAATGCCATACCCATCAGGGCGTAGAGTGCCCAACCGGTCACGCCATAGTGGAAGAGCGTGAACACCACTGCCTGACGTGCAGCTTCGATGGTCTCCGCGTCTCCGGTCGGCGGGCCATAAAACTGTGCCACCGGCTCCGCTACCGAGAAGAAGAGCAGGTCAATGCCGATACCCGCCGCAAAGAGCATAGAGGCCCAGGAGAACAGACCAAACTGAGGCTTGGCGTGATCGGGGCCGAGCTTAATCTGTCCCGTTCGCGAGATAGCGACGTAGAGCATGAAGAGCACTGCCACCGTCGCGGTCACAATATAGAACCAGCCGAAGTTCTTCGATACCCAGGCGACAATGCCAGCTAGGGTGTCCGCTGCATTGTCCGGGGCAAAAATAGCCCACAGGGCAATGGCAAGAATGCCAACACCTGAAATAATAAATACAGGCCAGTTGACCTCAGGCTCGGAGGTCACACTCGCTTGCGCTTGTTGTGGAGGGGCCGACTGCGATCGCTGCATTCCTTGCGACGATCCAGATTTTTCCTCCGTTACCTTCTCAGTTGGCGGAGTATCAGACATAGGAAAATCCTTCAGATTCGGGAACTAACCCAGCATACCTAGTTTGAATAATCCCTCAAGTTTAAGAATCGATTCAGAAGAATTCTCCACCCCAACATCAACATCTTCACCTGCATATTTATCCAGTTTTCAAGGCGTTTAAAATCATTCCAACTGGAATTGAATACCAATTGTGTGGCATTCTATATAGGTGAAGGGGATTTGAGATACGCCTCCGGCCACTTATTCCAATATCAATATATAGGGCCTGCCTTTAAATATTACTTGGGGCTTATCGGGGCTTATCGCAGTCCTTGAAAACCAGTCCGATATACATCGGCAAACAACCTACGGAGGTACACCAGAACATGGGAGCTTTCCCGGCTGTCTTCAACTTCGGTAAAAAGAATGGCAACACCACAGTCGAACACCGCGACGTCGTCATCGTTGGCGCGGGCTCTGCCGGCTCTGTGCTGGCTAACCGGCTGTCCGCAGACCACACTCAGCAGGTGCTCGTACTCGAGGCCGGCCGCATGGACTCCCTCTGGGACCTCTACATTCACATGCCTTCGGCGTTCTCCTTCCCAATCGGTAACAAGTACTACGACTGGAAGTACGAATCCGAGCCGGAACCGGAGATGAACGGTCGCCGTATCTACCACGCCCGCGGCAAGGTCGTCGGCGGTTCCTCCTCCATCAACGGCCAGATCTACCAGCGCGGTAACCCCATGGACTACGACAAGTGGGGCGACACCAAGGGGCTGGAGAACTGGGGCTGGAACCACGTTCTGCCTTACTTCAAGCGCATGGAAAATGCACTCGGCTCCGACAAGGACGACCCGCGCCGTGGCCACGACGGCCCACTGCGCATGAAGCGCGGTCCGGCCGATTCTCCGCTGTTCAAGGCCTTCTTCAAGTCTGTCCAGCAGGCCGGCTACAACTACACCCCGGACGTCAACGGCTACCGCCAGGAGGGCTTCGGCCCCTTCGACGCGAACATCGACAAGGGCCGTCGCCTCTCCGCTGCCCGCGCATACCTGCACCCGGCTCTGCAGCGTCCAAATCTGGAGCTTCGCACCCGCGCAGAAGCCACCCGCATTCTCTTCGAGGGCACCAAGGCCGTCGGCGTGGAGTACGCCTGGAAGGGGCGCACACGTCAGGTGCGAGCAGACAAGGTCATCCTCTGCGGTGGCGCTTTCAACTCTCCGCAGCTGCTCGAGGTCTCCGGCATTGGCGATGAGAAGGTCTTGAATGCCGCCGGAGTGAACGTCGTCAAGCACCTGCCTGGTGTCGGCGAAAACCTGCAGGACCACCTGGAGGTCTACATTCAGTACAACGCCACCCAGCCGGTGTCTTCACAGCCGTACCTGGAGAAGTGGCGTTGGCCGTTCATTGGCCTGTGGTGGCTGCTCACCCACAAGGGCCCGGTGGCAACGTCGCACTTCGAGGGTGGCGGTTTCGCGCGCTCCAACGACAACGAGCCCTACCCGAACCTGATGTTCCACTTCCTGCCGCTGGCCATGCGTTACGACGGCACGAAGATCGATAGCCCGCACGGTTTCCAGTTCCACGTTGGTCCGATGTACTCGGATGCCCGTGGCCATGTCCACATCACCTCCTCGGACATCAAGGTCAAGCCGTCGATTCTGTTCAACTACCTGTCCACTGATCAGGACCGCCGTGAATGGGTCGAGGCTGTGAAGGTCTCCCGTAAGCTGCTGGACACTCCGGCAATGAAGGAGTACACCGACGGCGAGATTTCCCCGGGTGCAGATGTGCAGACCGACGAGGAGATTCTCGAGTGGGTCCGCAAGGACGCCGAGACCGCACTGCACCCATCCTGCACCTGCAAGATGGGGCCGGCCTCCGACGAGATGGCCGTGGTCGATCCGGAAACCATGCAGGTTCACGGCACCGAGGGCCTCTACGTGGTTGACGCTTCGGTCATGCCGGGCATCACCAATGGCAATATCTACGCACCGACCATGATGATTGCCGAAAAGGCCGCTGATCTCATCGCCGGCAAGACCCCGCTGGCACCGCAGGACATTCCGTTCTACCGCGCTGGCCAGGGTATGCCGCTGGATCCGCCGGAGAGCACCAAGTAGTTCTTGAGTTTTTGAGGCGGTAGCGCGACGTCTATTGCGCAACGTCGCTCGTCGGAACCGGCCGGGTTCTCCCACGCGGGGGAATCCGGCCTTAGTGTTACTCTCGCCCTTATGAGCAGTACAACCTCGCAGACACTCGAAAACCTCCGACGCTCATCAATCATTTTGGCACCGATGGCCGGTGGCCCATCCACGCCCGAACTCGTCGCTGCCGTTTCCAATGCTGGCGGGCTTGGCACCCTTGCCGCCGGCTACCTCACTGTCGAAAAGCTCACTGAACAGGCACAGCAGACGTGCACACTGCTTGACGACGGCAAAGGTTTCGGCATCAACCTCTTCTGCCCCAACACAGCTGACGCCGGTGTCGGAACCTCAGAGGAGGAACTTGCTCAGTGGACCGCTTTTCGTAATCGTCTGGCGCCGGCCGCTGCCCACTTCGACATCGATTTGCCTGACACTCCGACCTGGTCAGATGACTACTTCTCGGCGAAAGTCGAGGCAATTCTCGCTGATGACTTTCTGCCCAATCCCGATGCCCTGAAGTTCGTCTCCTTCACCTTTGGCCACCCAGACAACGAGGTCATTGCTCGGGTAAAGGAATCAGGCCGCAAAGTGATTTTGAATGCGACCTCAATTGAGGGTGTACGGGCGGCGACGGAGGCTGGCGCTGATCGCATTGTCCTGCAGGGACTAGCTGCGGGTGGGCACCGCGCATTTGTGAAGGGGAAGGATTCGTCCGACAGCATTGGGGCCTCTGTAGAAGAGCTCGCCCAAGCAGTCACCGAAGCATGTGCGGTAACCGATGTACCTATCATCGCCGCTGGTGGGGTGGGTAACCGAGAGGACGTCGTCAAGCTTGTGGAAGCCGGCGCGGTGGCTGTGCAAGTTGGCACACGGTTCCTCACCACCGCGGAGGCGGGTACGAAGGAGACGCACCGACGGGCACTGCGTGATTTGGTGGAGCGTGAAACTGTTTTGACTCACGCCTTTTCCGGTAAACCTGCACGTGCCATCGAGAACACGTTTACCCGGGAGTTTTCTAGGGTCGCGCCGGAGCTTTACCCGCAACTGCACTACTTGACCACACCGCTTCGCGGCGCGGCGAATAAGGCCGTCGATCCCGAGTATCTCAATTTGTGGGCAGGTATCGCGTTTGCGCAGTGCGAGGTTCAATATGCGGGCGATGTTGTTGCGGAGCTTTCCGGCTCAGCCGAGTAATACGAAGTCACCGAAGCCACAAACAGCACAATGACCAGCCCCGGACCTATTTCGCGGCTGGTCATTCGGTTTTATTTGTGACGACGGCTTTTATGGCGACGGCGCGGTTGTGGCGCTAAGCGTCTAGCAGCCAATCGTTCGGGCTGAACAGCTCGAAGTGAACGTTATCGCGAGCAACACCGCGATCGGCGAGCTGCTGGCGAATAGCCTGCAGGAAGCCATTGCCACCACAGAGGTAGTACTGAGCGCCCTCCGGCAGCTCCGTATCCGCCAGATTCATCAAATCCGGCTCGTACCACACCTGCTGGCGAGCATTGGCCAATGCGGCGACAGCATTGTTGCGCTCTGCGCGCAGGGCATCTGCGGTTTCTGCGCGGTCCGCGTGGAGAACGACGACATCACGCTTGGAATCGGCAGCCACCAGGGCATCCAGCATGCCGATCATCGGAGTTGCGCCAATACCTGCGGAAATGAGCACCACCGGGTCATCGGACTTGGTGTCCAACACCAGGTCGCCTGCAGGCAGAGAGATCTCGATGGCATCGCCCGGCTGCACCTTTTCCCACAGCTGTGTGGAAACTTCGCCAGCCGGCAGGTCCTCAGAGGCATCGACACGACGAACCGCGAATGTCAGAACACCTTCCTTGCCGCCGACCAGAGAGTATTGACGTAGCTGGCCGGCGCCGTCCGGCATGGTCTGACGCACGGAGATGTACTGTCCCGGGAGGTAGGAAACGGGGGTTTCGCCGTCAAGCTTGACGGAGAATACTGCGACATCATCACCGCGCTCTTCGCGAGAGACGACGTGAGCGGCGCGGAAAACATCACCTGCTTCGACACCGAGGTCGTCATAGAGCCCCTTCTCGAAGTTGATGAGAACACGCTGCATCTCCAGGTAGACGGCATCCCATGCGTCGCGGACAGCTCCCTGAAAGACCTCTGGGGTGAGGATTTCCTCGATGGCATCGAAGAGGTGCTTGTGCACGATTGGGTACTGCTCCGGCTTGATACCAACGGAAATGTGCTTGTGGCCGATGCGGGAAAGCAGTTCCTCCGGGGCAGGAGCGTCTGGGTCGACCAGGGTAGCTGCGAAGGTAGCGACGGATGCCGCCAGCGCCTTCTGCTGAGCCCCCTGCTTCTGGTTGCCGCGGTTAAAGGTATCGGCAATGAGTTCGGGGTGAGCAGCGAACATCCGGTTGTAGAAGTTCGGCGTGATTTTCTCGATGTTGGCACCGACGACGGGCAGGGTTTGGGTGACGACTTCGGCCTGCTCTGGAGTCAGACCGTTCTTGTTGACATTCAGGTTTGGCATGACTTCACACTATCACTATATTGCGCATTTTGTTTGCGCAATATAGTTTGTTGGCGCCAAAATTAGTCTTTGCAGTTGCGAATCAACCGCTTTTAGCTGCAGAAACGGCGCCACCGAAAGTTTTGACAGACAGGCTTCGACAGCACCACTCTCAGCTCTTTTCGAATCGAAATCAGGCCTTCAGCTCTACGCCTAAACCGGACGAATATTCAGCCGAGAACCCTCAGGCAAGCTACCTCCCTCGGGAGTATCACCATCCGCACCATCAACCGACTTGGCGGGAATGAGATCAGCAATCAACACCGGATCCAGCGCGGCGAAGAACGCCTCCTGTGCGGCCGCTAACTTGCCGCGTAACAGGCACGTCGGCAGCAATGGACAGTCAGTGCCGACACAATCGACGACCTCGTTGTTTTCCAGAGTGCGCAGCAGCTTGCCGACGGATTTTTCCGTAGCCGAATCCCGCAGATAAATGCCACCATTGCGCCCCTTGACCGCTTCCAAGAAGCCGAGCTCCACAAGCCGCGAGACAACCTTGGAAACATGCGCGCGAGACGCATTGAGAGACTCCGCTACCTCGGCAGCGGTGTATTTGCGCCTTGGCTCCCCCGTCGCCATCAAAGTGATGACACGCAGGCTCAAATCAGAGAAAAGCGTTAGTTGCATTGCGTGTCACCCTTCATCGTTGTACTGCACAAACCACCCCCTTGCCAGCCACTTCGGGCAACAAGGGGGTGGTTCTAGGTTCTAGCTTTTAGCAAGGCTAGCTAGCAAGATCTTAGTCCTGCAGACTCTTCTCGATACGAGCCTTCAGAGCCTCGAACTCGTCCCAGACCTCCTGCGGAACGCGGTCGCCGAGGAACTTCAGCCACTCCTCGTTGTCCGGGAGGTCACCCTGCCACTTAGCAGCCGGCGCCTTCAGGGCTTCCTTGACATCGGCGAAGTCGATGTCCAGGCCAGTCAGGTCCAGGTCCTCCGCCTTAGCGGTGTGACCAACAACGGTCTCCTTGGCGCCAACACGGCCCTCAATGCGGTCGATGATCCACTTGAGAACACGGGAGTTGTCGCCGAAGCCCGGCCACAGGAAGCGACCGTCTTCGCCGCGGCGGAACCAGTTGACCAGGAAGACCTCTGGCATCTTGTCGCCGCCCTTGACACCCATGTCAATCCAGTGCTGCAGGTAGTCACCGACGTTGTAGCCAATGAACGGCAGCATTGCCATCGGGTCGTGACGCAGGGAGCCAACCTTAGCCTCAGCGGAAGCAGCGGTCTGACCGGAAGCCAGGGTTGCACCGATGAAGGTTGCGTGGTTCCAGGACAGAGCCTGGGTCACCAGCGGCACAGTGTCCGGGCGACGGCCACCGAACAGGATGGCGTCAATCGGGACACCCTGCGGGTCGTCATACTCCGGTGCAGCGACCGGGCACTGCGAAATCGGGGTGCAGTAACGGGAGTTCGGGTGCGAGGACAGCTCGTCGGAATCCGGAGTCCAGTCATTGCCCTTCCAGTCAATGAGGTGCTCCGGCTTGCCTTCCATGCCTTCCCACCAGACGTCGCCATCGTCGGTCAGTGCGACGTTGGTGAACAGGGTGTTACCGGCCTCCATGGTCTTCATGGCGTTCGGGTTGGAGGAGTAGTTGGTACCCGGTGCAACACCGAAGAAGCCGTTCTCCGGGTTGACAGCGTACAGGCGGCCGTCCTCACCGAACTTCAGCCATGCGATGTCGTCACCGACAACCTCGGCCTTCCAGCCCTCGATGGTCGGAGTCAGCATAGCCAGGTTGGTCTTACCACATGCAGACGGGAATGCAGCGGCGATGTGGTAGGCCTTGCCCTCTGGGTTGGTGAGCTTCAGGATGAGCATGTGCTCAGCCATCCAGCCCTCTTCCTTGGCCATGACCGAAGCGATACGCAGTGCGTAGCACTTCTTGGCCAGGATGGCGTTTCCGCCGTAGCCGGAACCGTAGGACCAAATCTCCTTGGTCTCCGGGAACTGGGTGATGTACTTCTCATCGTTGCACGGCCATGCAACGTCCTCCTGGCCTTCCTCCAGCGGAGCGCCAACGGAGTGCAGAGCGTGGACGAAGTCCCCGTCCGGACCAATCTTGTCCAGGGCATCCTGACCCATGCGGGTCATGATTCGCATGGAGAGAACCACGTACTCCGAGTCGGTCAGCTGAACACCCAGCTTCGGCTCCGGGTCGGTAATCGGACCCATGCAGAACGGAACGACGAACATGGTGCGACCCTTCATGGAACCGCGGTAGTGCTCGGTCATTTCCTTCTTCAGCTCGACCGGATCCGCCCAGTTGTTGGTCGGGCCAGCGTCCTCTTCCTTTTCAGAAGCGATGAACGTGCGGGACTCCACACGAGCAACGTCCTTCGGGTTAGAGCGGGCAAGGAAAGAGTTCGGGCGCTTTTCCTCATTCAGCTTGATAAGAGTTCCCTTATCAACCAGGTCCTGGGTAAGGCGGTTCCACTCTTCTTCCGAGCCATCAGCAAAGACAACCTTGTCTGGCTGGGTCAGTTCTACGACCTCAGCAATCCAGCGCAGCAGTTCGGCGTTCTCGGTCGGGGCCTGGCCCTCGAGACCAGGAATAGAAGGTGCGGACATCAGTTCTCCTGACTCATTGATTCGCGTCTTAATTTAAGGCTACCGGGGGATACCGAAAGTTGCCGGGCCCCACATCGACAATCGGCTCGTTCCCTCATTTGCAAGCCGTTACATCACGGCTTTACAACAAATAATTTTCCTCGCCCCATTCTTGCGACCTGTTCATTTATGGCTATAACCAGCGAATAAGGCCAGCCTCACCGCATAAATTTACAACCATTAACCCTTTGGCTGCAGTTACCCCCATTTGTAAGCAACCGAGACACGGGTACCCCCGCGCACCGTGGTTCCAAAGTCGTTAGTCCCAGCTGCCCCGAGCGGATTGCTCCCATGAGTACGCATCCCACTTCCCCGCGGCTGATGCCGGTTCCACTGCTGCTTCGCCCATCGCGTCAGCAGCCCTCACATCATCACTGCTCCAAGACTCCCAAGTGCCGTCAAAACGGACCGTCGTAACGTGATCCACCGTGCCGTCACCGTCCAAATCTGAATAGATTGACAACCCGGAATCGTCGGCAAGCGTAATTGACCCCTCGTCGTCGCCGAGGTCGTAGAGCTGCCCATCGACCTCCACAACCAGCCCGGCGCCACCAACGTCCACCGACTGCCCATCAATCGGTGTCGCCGCCTCCAAACCACACGGCGTAGCGGGCGAACGCACCTCCACCCCGACCTCGGACGCGGGTTGGTCGGAAAAGTACTGCAGTAATGAAAACTCATCCATCGTGATATCCCCCTATTTCTCTTCGCTGTCACGGCTATCGGGCAGGCGTTCCGGTGTACTCCGCCAGCTGCTCTATCCGCCATCCCGGACCCCGCGCACCAAGGGCTTCGCGCACCGTCATCTCCACGGACTGTGTCCATTTTCGCCGCAGATGGGCGAGGTAATTTGCCCGCCACTGCGCGGTGCGTTGGCGTGCGTTACGACGAATCGTTGCGCCCACCGCCACCACCGCAACGCCGAGGCCTATTGCAAGTGCGGCCAGCTGCGCCGCAAGCGTCGGCACCCCAACCCACATCAGCACCCCGTGGATGATCCGCACTGCGCCGACCGCCACGCCAAGCGAGGCCACCGCCACCAGCGCGTCCATGGCATAACTGGGGCGAGCTGGGTTTTCTGGAGCGGGCACCGGGATTTCCACACGAAAGCCCAATTCGTCGCCACACCGCTGCTGCAGCCGCGTCGCTGCGACCTCGGCGCGGCCCTGAAGTTCCGCTTGGTCACCTGCGGGTCCGTCAGCCACTTCCTGGAGCGCATCCCGCACTGCACTCTCAGCTACCAACTGCATCTTCCGCTGCAATCGCGCCGCCGCCCCGGCTCCGCGCGATCGCTCCTGCGCCAGCTGAGCTCGCACATTTCGAGCCCGGCGCGCACTCAGTGTTTCTCCCGAGTTTCTGGGCGGGCCTTCTGCCAGCAGAACCAGGGTTCTGGCCATTCTCTCGTCCAGCGCTCCCATCGGGATTGTGCTGTCGATTTCCTGGCGCCAGGCCTCGGCATACTCACCATTGCCAATCAGGCCAACTGCAACGCGGCCGGTGGCCTGGCTAATTGCTGCAACCGTGCTGACACACTCCCGCGTGGGCTGCACCTCGCTGTCTGCAACATAGAGCACGACGGCGCTGCGTTTATCCACAAACTCCAGCCGACGTGGCGGCATCGCAGTGTCAACGATCTGCGAGAGGTCCGCGCGGTCCGCTGCATCCCCAGCTTTGGTGACAAGGAGCGGTGGCTGCTCAGACCCCTCCGCCGAGACCGGGCGTGGCTCAACTACGTCCGGTGTTGCCATAGCAACTCCTCCAGGCTGTCTCTAGCCGCGGGAAAGGCTGCCGCGATCTCAGTCAACTGCACTGCGAGTAGCCCGTCATCATCGCGTGATTCGTCTTCCGCACCGTAGCGTTCAGCAATCTTCCGCAACGCGGAGCTGAACAAAAAAGTGTGTTCAGCTGTCTCGTTTGTGGAGATGTCGCAATACTCGTCGGCAAGCGAATGGCGAATCGGTTGTTGCTCGATGACCAGCGCGACAGGGGCGGGCAGCTTGTCGGCCAGCTCCGCGTGACATTGCGAAAATGCCTCGCGCACAGCGGTTTCGCGCACGCCCCTGCGCAATCGCGCGCAGATTATCGGTGGCCGTTTCTCGCGCTCAAGCGCCTTGGCGACGCACACCTCCGCGCCGCTCGTGTTAGCGGTGTCCGAGTGCGCGGCCTGCCGTGATGACAGCCAGTCCACCACGGCAGCGCGCAACGACGACGATGTAGATCCCGTTGACGGCTGTGTTGTTTCCGTGACATCAGTTGCGGAAATAAGGTCCATTCGGCCTAGTCCCCTCCCATAAAGCCCCTGCGTGGTTTAGTTAAAACCTGCGTAACCCCCATACGGCCCGTGAGCCAGATTCCGCGCCCTGAAACGCTGCGCTAGGCAGACCCCAAGCGCCGCTTCAACCAACAAATAAGCGCGGCTTCGCGTTCAGCCTACAGCGGACCGCGGATTCGGCAAGTCGACAAAACAACTTTCCCCGCCGTGCCGCCTATTCAGGACGACGCGGCATCGTCAACCGGCGTGAAACCGCCAGGACAACAACAAAAATCCTAGGGGCAATGATTGGATAGTTGGCCGATGTCGTGGACAATAGGGAACGTGACTACTTCTGATTTTTCTGAAAATATCGAACAGCCTGCGGTTTCGCAGCAATCTGAACCATTGCCAACTCGCGCGGACGAGCAGGCGGAACAACCGCATGAACGCCAGCCGAAGAAGGGCGAATTGCCTGCAGGTCGTCCGGAAAAGACCCAATTCGACGATGGTCTTGACTACCCGCGCATCGGCAATCTGTCCTTCCGCCGCGGCACTTTGACTCCCAACCAGGAAAAGATCTGGGAAGACAACTGGGACACGTACGGCAAGGTCCTCTCCGACGAAGTCATTGACGTGGAGGAATGGTTCGGCCGCAAGGGACCGACCATCGTCGAGATTGGCTGCGGCACCGGCACGTCCACCGTGGCTATGGCTCCGCAAGAACCGGACCACAACATCATCGCCGTTGAGCTCTACCGCCCTGGCCTGGCGAAACTGCTCTCCGCCACCGTGCGCAATGAGGTGTCGAACATCCGCATGGTCCGCGGCGACGGCGTCGAGGTCCTGCAGCGCATGATCGAGCCGGAGTCGCTGGCCGGCGTACGCCTGTTCTTCCCGGACCCGTGGCCGAAGGCACGCCACCACAAGCGCCGCATTGTGCAGTCCGGCACGTTGCGCCTGATTTCTTCGCGTCTGAAGCCCGGCGGCATTTTCCACGCCGCCACCGACCATGCGGACTACGCCGAATGGATCGAGGAGCTCCGCGAGGTCGAGCCGACGCTCGAGCCCATCGCCTGGCCCTGGCCGGAATCCCCCATGCTTCTCGACCGACCGACGACCAAGTTCGAAGCCCGCGGCCTGAACCTCGACCACGACATCCACGAGTTCATCTGGCGCAAGAAAGAGGCATAGGAACATGAGCACTACCCAAAACACCTCTGCCAGCTACAACACCACCGAGACGCACCCCACCGCACTGCTCGTGTGGGATGCCCCGAACTTGGACATGGGGCTCGGCGCCATTTTGGGCTCCCGCCCGACCGCCGCGCACCGCCCCCGCTTCGACGCCGTGGGCAAATGGCTTATCGACGAAGCCGAGCGCGTATCCCACAAAATCGGTTCCGATGTCCTCCCCGAGGCCACGGTGTTCACCAACGTCAACCCGGGCTCAGCGGAGATTGTCCGCCCCTGGGTCGAGGCTCTGCGCAATGTCGGTTTCGCGGTCTTCGCAAAGCCGAAGATCGAAGAGGACACCGACGTTGACCCGGACATGATTGCGCACATCCAACGGCGTTACGACGAGGGCGTGTTGCGCAGTGTCGTCGTTGCGTCCGCCGATGGCCAGAATTTCCAGGAGCTGCTGGAAAAGCTCGCATCCGAGGGGATTCGGGTAACCGTCATCGGTTTTCACGAGCACGCTTCCTGGGCGCTGGCCTCCGATGCGATTCGCTTCGTTGACCTGGAGGAAATCAAGGGCGTCTTCCGCGAGCCGCTACCGCGTATCGATCTCGACCGCCTGCCTGATGGCGGTGCGTGGCTGCAGCCGTTCCGTCCGCTCACTTCGTTGCTCAAGGAGCGCGACGGCAAGAACGACGACTAGGGAGACCACTGCGGCGACGTCTAGGGAGACGAACAGGAAGACGAACAGGCTTCTTATTTATGTCACGACTTAAAAAAGTCCTCAAAACCGGCAATTCGAGCTGGCTACGATCGATAATCCTCGTGGCCCTCGTGATTGCCGGTGTCGTCCTGACGGTAAGAAACTGGGACAGCGTCGTCCAGGGGCTCCAAATCCTTGCGGATGTCGACGCTAAGTGGCTGTTCATCGCTATTTTTTCCGTGGCTTTTTCGCTCTACGCGATGGCGGAAGTGATGCGTCTGCTGTTGCGAGCTGGAGGCGTAAAAGCAGCCACTCGCCGTAGCACCAATGCGCTAACCCTCGCATCCAACGCGTGGGCGGTCACCGTTCCCGGTGGTGCTGCATTCTCCACGGCGCTACAGATTAAGCGCATGATGCAGTGGGGCGCATCCGCGGTCCTTGTCAGCTGGTTCGTGCTTTTTTCGGGCGCGTTGTCGTTTTTAGGTCTGGCATTTCTGGGGCTTGGCAGCCTCTTCTTCGTCGGACAGGGTGGCACGACCGCGGTGCTCATCGCTATGGCAATTGCGGTTTTACTAGCCACCATTTTGCTGTGGCGGATTTCGCAGAACCCGGCTTTTCTCAACAAGACAGGCGCGTGGTGTCTGCGTGTCTTTAACAAGATTCGAAAGAAGCCCGCGGACACCGATGTCGACCGACTTGAAGAGTCCGTCAAACAGCTGACCAGCGTGAAGTTGCCCGTGCAAACTTTGGCTCTTTCCTTCACCTGGTCCTTTATCAACTGGGTCGCGGAAATTGTCTGTCTCTACGCCGCCATCCGTGCCGTTGGTGTCGATGACATCTCCGCTACGAAGGTGCTGCTGGCCTTCGTAACCGGCAAGCTCGCTGGTTTCATCCAGGCCACACCGGGCGGCATCGGCACTGTCGAGGCCGCTTTGACCGCGGCTCTCATCGCAGGCGGCACCACCGGCGCCGAGGCCTTTGCAGCGGTGCTGGTCTACCGCATCGTTTCCTTCGTCCTGGTGGCAATTGTGGGCTGGATTATCTACGCCCTCGGCTTCGACCACAAGGATCAGCCCGAGCATCAGCCAGTCGCTGACCGCTAATGGCTTCCTCGCCGCTGGTCGCTGGTCCCCCACCAATCTGAGGGGTCGCTAGACTAAGAAGCATGAACACACGCGTATCGACGTTCTTGATTGACATCCTCGCCATCTTTATTTTCGCCGTGTTAGCGCGCCTGGCTCACAACACTCCCGAGGATTCTTTTACCTTCATCAATATCCTCGATACCTGGTGGCCGTTCGCATTCGGTGTCCTCCTGGGCACCGCGCTGATTAAGAACGAGCCGAACCCGCGTGCAGTGAGTTCAGGCGCAATTGTGTGGCTCGGCACTGTCGTCGTCGGCCTAGCTGTGTGGGCCACCCGCAATTCGGCAGTCCCGCACTGGTCCTTCATTCTGGTTGCCTCAGTCATGAGCGCCTTGCTGCTGCTGGGTTGGCGAGCAGCGTCGAATGCGGTTGCTCGTAAGTCTCTGGACTAAGCCTTTGGCCCCGTTCCTAACCCTTCGATTTAGTTCACTGACTAAATCTGGTTTTTAATTTTTGCACTCCGCCTCGATAATTGAAGAATGGACAAATCTTCAGACGAGGCTCTCGGCAATCAACCAACTGCTGAGACCCAACGAACTCATAACCCCGCAGGGTCCAGCGAAGACCGCACCTTCATGGGCCAACCGTGGGGTCTCGCCAATCTCTTCGGCATCGAAATGTGGGAGCGCTTCAGCTTCTACGGCATGCAGGCCATCCTGGCTTTCTACATGTACTACGAGACCACTCAGGGCGGTCTCGGCCTGGACAAGGGTGCTGCTACCTCTATCGTCGGTGCTTACGGCGGTCTTGTCTACATGGCCGCACTCGTTGCCTCTCTGGTTGCTGACCGTATCCTTGGCTCGGAGCGGACACTGTTCTACTCCGCCATCCTGGTCATGTTTGGCCACATCTCCTTGGCATTCATCCCCGGCGTGATTGGCCTGGCTATTGGCCTTGTCTCCATCGCAATCGGCTCCGGCGGCGTGAAGACCAACGCACAGGTCGTGCTGGGTCAGCTCTACGCAAAGGACGACCCGCGTCGTGACGCCGGCTTCTCCATCTTCTACATGGGCGTCAATATCGGTGCCCTGTTCGGCCCACTGCTCACCGGCTGGATCTGGGGAATGAAGGGCTTCCACTGGGGCTTCGGCCTGGCCGCTATCGGTATGGCTGCCGGTCTGATTCAGTACATCCTGATGCGCAAGTCCACCATCGCCGAGGCTGGCCATGAGATTCCGAACCCGCTGCCGAAGAAGCAGTACCCGGTATGGATTGGCATCGCAGTGGTCATCACTGTTGTCTCGGTTACGCTGGTTTCCACCGGAATTGTTCCGGTCACGACTCTTTCCACTGTGGTCACAGTGATTGCACTGATCGCCGCTGTGGTGCTGTGGTGGCAGATGTACTCCTCGCCACTTACGACGAAATCGGAGAAGACTCGCCTGGTCGGCTTCATCCCGATGTTCGTCTCAGGCGTGCTGTTCTTCGGTATCTTCCAGCAGCAGTTCACGGTGCTGGCCATCTACTCGGACATCCGCCTCGACCGCGAGATCTTCGGTTGGGAAATGTCCCCGGCCTGGATTAACTCGATCAACCCGATCTTCATCATCGCCTTCTCGATGGTCTTTGCAGCCGCCTGGTCCAAGCTTGGTGACCGCCAGTGGTCCACCCCAGTGAAGTTCGGTGTCGCCAACATCATCATCGGTATCTCGCTGTTCTTCTTCATCCCATTCTCCGGTGGCGGTGAGAACTCCACTCCGCTGTATGCGATTATCTGGATTCTCTTCCTGTTCACCATGGGTGAGCTCATGCTGAGCCCGGTCGGCAACGCCCTTGCTACCAAGGTCGCTCCGGCAGCATTCCCGTCGCGCATGATGGCCGTCTGGCTGATGGCAGTCGCTATGGGTACTTCACTGGCAGGCACCCTGGCCGGCTTCTACAACTATGAGGATGCCGCTGCTGAGAACACCTTCTTCATCACCCTGGGTATCGCCTCGGTTGTCCTGGGCTTGATTCTGCTCGCACTGCGCAAGTGGATTGTCAAGGAGTTCGTCGACGTCCGGTAGGGCTGGCTCCGTAAGGCTGGCCCCCGCTCTGGCACAGCCCACGCCCACGCCCACGCCCCTCCCCCTCCTCCCCACTTCACGACACCTATGTCACCTCATGCCGCCTCCACAGATGGCACGAGGTGACATAGGTGTCGTGAAGTGTTTTTTGGGTGGCTCTGAACATGCTTCGCTACAAACCTGCCACCAGCACAACCGCCATCCACAGATTTTCCCCACCTCCCCACCGGCTAAAATTGAGGCCATGTTTGCCATCATTACCGTCACCGGCGAGGATCACACCGGCATCATCGCCGCCGTCACCACTGCTCTGGCGGAGCAGGACGTCAACATCGTCGATGTTTCCCAGACCCTCATGGATAAATGGTTCACCATGATCCTGCGGGTGGAGTTCAACGAGAAGGCCACCCCTATCAGCACGCTGCAGGGTTACATGGATTCCGTCGGCAAGCGGGAGGGGCTTGTCATTCGAATCCAGTCTGAGGCGCTGTTCAACGCCGTCAACGAGATTTAAAGGGCGCGACCAGGATGGATTTCAACTTCGCGCAATCTAAGTTCCTCGACACCATTGACATGATCGAGAAGTACCGTCTGGATATCCGGACGGTCACCATGGGCATTTCCCTGCTCGAGTGCTCTCGCTCTGAAATGGAAGCCACCGCACAGGCGGTGTATGACCGCGTAACCAGGCAGGCCGCTCGCCTCGTGGAGGTCTGCGAGGGTATCGAGGCGGAGCTGGGCATTCCGATCGTCAATAAGCGCATCTCCGTCACACCAGTTTCCCTCATCACGGCCGGTTGCGAAGGCGATCCCACAGTGGTTGCCAAGGCGCTCGACCGCGCCGCCCGCGATTCTGGGGTGAACTTCCTCGGCGGCTACTCGGCGCTCGTCGAAAAGGGCGCGACCACCAGCGAGAAGCGGCTCATCGACTCCATTCCCCACGCTCTTAGCGAGACCGAATTGGTGTGCAGCTCGGTCAACGTAGCGTCGTCACGCGCGGGCATCAACATGGATGCAGTGCGCCGCATGGGCGAAGTGGTGAAGGAAGCTGCGGCGCAGACCGCCGACCGCAGCTCGATTGCCTGCGCAAAACTGGTGGTTTTCGCCAATGCGGTGGGCGACAACCCCTTCATGGCCGGCGCGTTCCACGGTGTCGGGGAGCCAGATTGTGTCGTTTCTGTCGGCGTTTCGGGTCCGGGTGTGGTCGATCGCGCGCTCGGCGATCTGCATGGCGCCAGCTTTAACGAAGTCGCCGAGGAGATTAAGAAGGCAGCGTTCAAGATCACACGCACGGGTCAGCTGGTCGGCACGATGGCGTCGGAGCGCCTGGGCGTGCCTTTTGGCATCGTGGATCTCTCGCTCGCGCCGACCGCTGAGATGGGTGACTCCGTCGCTCACATCCTCGAACACATGGGATTGGAGCAGGTCGGCACGCACGGCACCACTGCCGCGCTCGCGCTGCTTAACGACGCCGTCAAGAAAGGCGGCCTGATGGCTTGTTCACGCGTCGGTGGACTGTCCGGGTCGTTCATCCCGGTCTCTGAGGACAAGGGCATGATTGATGCTGTCCGTGCGGGGTCGATCAGCATGGACAAGCTGGAGGCGATGACCTCTATTTGTTCGGTGGGCTTCGACATGATTGCAATTCCTGGTGACACGCCTGCGACCACGATTTCCGGCATGATTGCCGACGAGGCCGCCATCGGTGTGATGAACCACAAAACCACCGCCGCCCGCCTCATTCCGGTGCCGGGTACCAAGCCGGGCGATGAGGTGAACTTCGGTGGTCTGCTCGGATATGCGCCGGTCATTGATGTCAATGCCAAGGGCAATGCCGAGTTCATTGCCCGTGGCGGCTACATCCCCGCCCCGGTGCACGGGTTCAGGAACTAGCGGCTTCGGACGAGGCTCCTACGATTGCAGGCGGCGCCCATTAGCGTCATAGGCGTAGGAGCCACTACCGACGAGAATCAAAATGAACTCGATAAATGCCCAAATGCTGACGCCGATGATTAGGAAGAATCCGACCAGAAGGATAGCCGTAATCCAGCCGAATACCGTCAGTGCTAGTTGAATAGCACCACGCGAGTTGTGCCCCAGGTAGAAGTTGTGAACACCGAGGGTACCCAGGAAGAAGGCAAGCAGAGCCGCTGCAATCTTGGACTTATCCGAGACAGGAGCACCTGCGCCCCCGTAGCCCTGGTGCGGGTTCGGGCCACCGAAGCCAGCGGAATACGCCGGCGCCTGCTGGTTTGGGTAACCACTCTGATACGGGTTCGAGTACCCGTTGTGGAAATTGTGCTGGCTCGGGTCCTGATAGCCCTGCCCCATGTTCGGCTGCTGCGGTGGGTATGGATCCGAGTACGGCATACCGGAGCTGTAAGCACCCGAGCTGTTAGCGAACTTCCCCTTGGACCTCGGCATACCGTCTTCGTCGAAATCTCCATATGGGTTTGTCGGATTCGTCATTGCACCCTACCTTTTCGCCTAGATTTCCCCGGTCATGAACAGCAGTTCCTTGGGCGATAATAACCGGTTCCGTCAGACTGCTTCCTGCAACTTTGTCAATTTCTTTCGAAATTTTAGCGAAACTGTTGTTTTGGAACATTAAACACCAGTTCTTGAGCAAGATTCTAACAGCAAGTCCCCGTCGGGGGCGTCTCGCACATTTCGAGCTGCCTCTACCGCGCCAGCGATTGCTCAATCAGTTCGCGAGCCCAACCCTCAGTCCAGGCCAGCGGAGTCGTCCCCGGAATTGCCACATCATTCGTGGCGTAGGTCGCGTGCGCACCCGCGCCGGTAATCATCTCCTGCGCTCGTGCAATCGCATCGGCCACTCCCGGAGGCACATCACAGAAGGAGTCCGATGGCACGCAGACATTCTGGACCTTGTCATTAAGAGGACCAAAGCCGTCTCGTGGACCGCGCATCGTCGCGCCCGGAACCACAGCCTGCACAATGCCGCCAAGCGGCTGCAATGACAGCTCGACGCCCACACCAGCCAGCGGAACGCCCTGGTTCACGCCCTGATTGGGGTCACGCCGCGGGTCGCCCAACAGAGCCACGCCCGCAATGCGCTCGGCCGGAACGACACCGCGGCCATTGCCGATGTCAGAGGCCAAATCACCTGCAATAGCGGCACCCTGGGAGAAGCCCATCAGGACGAAGTCCGTCAGTGGACACTGCCCGTGCAAGTCAGCCATTTCCTTAGCGGTGACATCGCGCCCGACTGCCTGCGAATCATCGTAAGTGAGTTGGTCGGGCAGCTGATGCGTCTTGATCTGTGCCGGGTACGGCGTAGTCCAGACCTTGACATCACCCTCCGAGTAGGACCCTGAGATCGAGTTCGTCAGGCCAAGCAGCAGCGAATGCGGGTTCGCGGTCGGGGCCATCGGATCATCGTCAGCACGCGATTCCGCAGTTCCGGGCACGGCGATAACTTCTACCGCCGGGCACCACTCGGGTTGTTCGGCCAGAACCCCGCCATCGTCACCGGGGGTCGGTGGGGTTTGACCGCCTTGGTCGTCGTTAAGCCATTGCACTACGCCGAAGCCAATAGCGGCCACCAGCACAATGACCGCCAGAATTGTCAGCACTTTACGCATGAGTGCTAGCAATACGCCTTTTTAGCGGAGCTTGCAATAGTCTTCGCCACTTCTTCGGCGCTTTCCTGTGAGCGCCCCTGGGCGACCAGCTGCCCGGCAATCGCCAGCGCGATGACTTCACGCTCCTCCTCCGGTGCGTCCGCGCATGCCGCGCGACCTGTGCCGATGAGCTGATCCTCCACCCCATCAACATCGATTCCCGCTTTTTCCAGCGCTCCGAGGTATGAATCGTCCGCCTCGCTGAGCTTCATCTGCCCATCGGGCGCTTCGTCCACGCGCTTAGCTTGGGGATCTGTGATCTCCGGCGCAGACTTTTCGCTCGACTTCGGCGCAGAAGTCTTCGTGCTTGACGACGTCGTGGAGGTCTTCGTAGTCGTCGACGAGGTGACCTCCGAAGATTCCACTGTGGAACTGCCACAGGCGGCCACTCCGAAGGTCAGCAGCGCAACAGCTGTGGTTGTAGCCAGTGTCCGGAAGGACTTGTTCATGGACATTTGTCTATCCCTTATTCAGTGCCCTGCTTTGGTTGGCTTACTTGTCATCACCGTTGTCGGCGGCTGGGGCCGGCGCTTCTGGCTTATTGCGCTCTTCGACAATCTTGCCGTTGAGCTGACGAATCCAGCCACCCTCGAACTGCTGCTCAAGACCGCCGGCCTTGACTGGCTGCAGTGGGCCGACCGGGTAGCCGAACGGGCCATTTTCGTAGCCAGTGCTGCCCCAGTGGTCAGTGATGTCGTTGGAGCGCACCGGCTGTGCACCAGTTTCCGGAGTCCAGTAAATGGCACCGTGTTCGAAGCGCTGGAAAGCGCCGCGGGCGAGCTTGACCTCGTCGCCGTCGACAGGCAGACCCAGATCGGACTCAGCGCCACCGAGCTCCTTGTAGACACGGCCGATTTCACCACGCACGATGCGAGGTTCTTCGCCGCCGATCTTGACGATGGTGCCACCCTGGAAGTCCTGGGCGACACCGCCCGGAATATCGCGGTGGTTGGCGACTGGGTAGCCCAGCGGACCGGTCTCGAAGCCGGCCTTGCCCCAGACGTTCATAATGTCGCCGGTGACTTCGTGGGCTCCGCCTTCCGGAGTCCAGTAAATCGAACCCTTTTCGAAGTGAACGAAGCGTCCCGAGCCATCCGGCGTAGCCAGTTCGTTGGTCACTGGGTAGCCGAGCGGCGAGGACGGACCACCGAGCTCGTTGTAACGCGAACCGATGCGCCCCCAGACCACATGTGCCCCGGAATCCGGGTGCCAGTAGGCGGTACCGCCGGTAAAGTCCTGAGCCACGCCATTCTTGGCGACACCATACTCATCCGACAGGCAGGTGCCAATTCCCGGCAGAGATGCAACGGCCTTCTCAATCTCGCCACCTACGCGGCAGACAGCGCCACGATCGGACTCCGGCAACTGCAGTGCATCGGCCAGCGTTGGCCAGGCCTGACTGACCTCGAATTGCCAGTACGGCCAGGTGTGAGTACCCGAGCTCCGGAAGTTCACAACCGGCTCGACGCCCTTTTCGCGAGCATTTCGGATGAAGGTCTCACTGGTCATGCGGGAAAGCACTTCCAATGCGTAACCGGTCGGATTGTCCGGCTTCGTCGGATCGATCTGCGACGGCACGTCCCACTCACCGGTGTTGCCGTTACCCGCCGAGATGTACAGCGACATGCCCTTGAGCTTGTCGATGTTCAGCTTCGGATCATTGTCCTTCCAACGCTGCGAACCGAGCGGGCCCCACATCTTCGTCGCGTCATAGCCACCGGTGTTCTTCATCGCCAGAGAGATTGCCTGCGGCATGCCCGGCGAAGTCATATCCAGGTAACCAGAGAGGCTACCGGCAAACTTCCACAGCTCCGGAGAGTGTGCTGCAACGTTGTAAGCACCGGTAGCTCCCATGGAGATACCGATAATGCCGCGTTCATCGTTGCCGCGGAAGCCGTTGGTGATAACCGGCACGAGCTCCTTAGTAATGAAGCTCTCCCACTTGTAGTTCTGACCGTTATCCGGCTGATCCCAGTCAGAGTAGAAGGACGATGTACCGCCGGCGGGCATAACCACCAGGACATTCTTGTCCTCGTAGAAGCGCTCGATATTGGTAGCGCGAATCCAACCGGAGTAGTCATCAAACGATGCCATACCGTCAAGGTGATAGACGCTCGGGAATGTGCGCTCCTTGTCGCGGTACCAATCGCGCGGCAGCAAAATCTCAACCTGAATTGGCTTCTCCGGCATGGCAGCCGAGCGAATGTGCGCAATGACGTGGTGATCTGTGTACCACTCGACCTTGTCTACGCTGACTCCGCTGGGCAGGTTCGCCACTGCGGGAGTATCGACTTTAAATGGCGTACGCTCCGGCCCTGGCATCGGCTTCGGCATACCCAGGCCAGGTAGCTGCGCACCAGCAGCTTGCGCTGCTTCAGCGGCCTTAGCAAGGTCTCCCAGGTCTTCAGATTGAGCCAACTGCCCCTGAACGGCCTGAAGTTCCTCGTAGCTAGGCAGACCTGGCTGAGCTGGCTCGGGAGCCGCCACTGCAGCAGGGGCACCGAGAGCGAGAGTCAACGGTAGTGCCAAAAGTGCGGTCAACGCCCGCGATGACTTCCGGCTGTTGCCGAGGCCACCACGGAGGAATCTAGCGGTTACGCGCATAAGAGGGCTTCCCTTTACAAAGTCGCTGTTTGAAATTATTTGAGACGTTGAGTGTTGCACCGGCGCCGGTTAGGCACCTGCAGATAGCATCACGCGGCGCTAGAGCTATGCGTTTACCGTTCGGCTTCGCAGAATTACGTGGTGACCAGCAACGTATCCGAAGGTTCCCCTCCTCCGGCGTGCCGCTGCACGAAGAATCTCACACACGTTCTGCGAAACAAACGGTATAGCTACCTGAATAGCTTCACCCTTTACTTTAAGGTTCGACTCTCATGTTTACCCTCTTACGGGTAAAAACCGTGGAGACACACGCAAAAGGAACTGAATTCAAGCTTTGACAGCGCAACTCTTTGCGCCCCTCTGTAGGCCGTTACCCACACCTTCCGCTCAGCATCCAAACCCGGACTCGACACAGAAAAAAGACCAATCCCAACAAAAGGATTGGTCTTTCTTCAAAATTGAGACTTCTTAAGAAGCTAGCCCCTTTAAGAAGTCATCCAGCACCAGCGCTAGGTCAGCGCGCCAGAGCGCCCTGAAATAACTATCGACCTAAAGGCCCAGCGCCCGAAGAATGTGCGGGCGAGCAAGCGCGGCATCACGGCCCCACAGCTCCCACGAGTGGATACCGTTCGGGCTGTAGACAAACTGCGCATTGAGGCCGGCAGCGCGAGCATCCTGCTCAAAGCGCTGCGTCGAAGCGCGGGATACGGACTCCATCACGGCACGCCAGACGGTGTCAGGGAGCTGCGGCACCGGACGGTTCAAAACCTCCGGATCACTCCACAGGCTCTGAACACCCTGGGCGGAGGAAACATACATCGGCAGCCCCTTGAGCTGGTCGAGCAGCATCGAAGGGTCATGGGCCTGGCGTTCCGCCGAAGCCGGAACCGGAAGACCCCACATGCCAGTCGGATTCACTACACCAGTGCTAGCCACCATTGCAGTGGTACCCGTAGCAACTACCTCGTTCGACATCTGGTAGTAACCGGACAGCGAAGTAACATGCTTGAACTGGTCACGGTGGCGGGCTGCCAAAGAAACCGCCGCAGCCGCACCCATGGACAAACCAGCGATTGCGTTGCGGTTCGGGTTGACACCAAACTCACGCTGCAGATAGACCGGCAGCTCCTGAGTCAGGAAGGTCTCCCACTTCTGGATCTTCGGACCCTCAGCAGTCACAGCCGGGGTATTCCAGTCGGTGTAGAAGGAGCCATCGCCAGCAGCCGGCGCAACCAGAGTGATGTTGTCATTGGCGAAGGTCTGAGCAATGTGACCCGACCAAATCCAACCGGACGCGCCCTTATTAAAGCCCCACAGACCGTCGAGCATGTACAGGGACGCATCGCCGCCACCAGTAGCCGCCTTAATCTGAACCGGAATATTGCGGTTCATAGCCGGCGAGAAGACCTGGCAGTACTGAACCCACCAGTTGTATGGATCCCACTCACAGCCTGGACGCAGTCGATCACGGTTTGGATCAGCACTCGCATCCTTCGCGGATGCGAGCATGATGCCACCAAACACCATTGCAACAGCCACAAGGGCAGCTACGACCTTCACCGTGAAGTTACGACTCACTGCAGTAAAGCTCATCGTTCTCCTCTTTACTTTCGGACTTACCTCCGCGCCAGACTTTTCGGAGGCAGTCGCTTACGCGAGCTTTCGCTTTTCTGCTTCCAGTTGTGACGCGACAACTGGAGACCCCACAAAAGAATCTCGAGTATGTAACGATACTCAATCGTTTCCCTATATCCAAGTTTAAATCGTAATCATTCCGTAATATTTCTCACATTTCCCCTCAAAACTATCTACCACAAGGAGAAACACTGTTTACCAGCGAGGAATTACAGAATTGTAATTCTGCCCCCGACTGACCTGTAGGACTGACTGAGACATCTAAAACACGCCTACAAGAACCCCAAACACAACCTAAGTACTAACGAGGTACAGAAAAAGCCCATGCACCCCTCGGTGCATGGGCTTTCAGCTACCAACCGAACCCGACTAGAACCCGACGAGAACCCGACGGAAATCGCAGTTCGCTTAAAGGGATAAGAACTGGGAACTACCCCAGAGTCGGGACAGCGTAGACAGCGATGGCAATGGACAGCAGCCACAGGACGGCCAGTGCCTGCAGCGGTCGGTCCTTGAGCGCAATCTCATCCGGGCTTCCCGCATCACCACGGTCAACGTCGGCGGCGAAGCGCAGGATGGCCACAGTGAATGGAACCATCGAGATCTCGTACCAAATAGCCGAAGTCGATGAAGTGCCCGGCGCGCGGCCCATCTCAAAGCCCCACAGCGCGTAGCTCAGCACCACGGCGGTCGCAGCGAGGGTCCACACAAAGCGCAGGTAAGTCGCGGTGTAACCCTGCAACGACTTTCGAATCTTCTTACCCGTGCGCTCTGCCAACAGCAGCTCAGCGTAACGCTTACCGGCTGCCATGAACAGCGAACCAAAGGCGGCAACCAGCAAGAACCACTGGGACAGGTTGATGTTGGCAGCAACACCGCCGGCCATTGCACGCAGCATGAAACCCGAGGACACCAGCGCAATATCAATCACCGGCTGGTGCTTCAGGCCAAAGCAGTAACCGAGCTGCAGTGCAATGTATACAGCCACAACAATTGCTAGCCCCGGCCCCTCAGAGGCAAACCAGGACACCGCAATCGAACCAATAATCAGTGCGACCGCCATAATGTACGCCATGCTCACCGGCAGTACGCCAGCGGCAATTGGGCGGAAGCGCTTGGTTGGGTGCGCCCGGTCAGCTTCAACATCGCGGGCATCATTAATCAGGTAAATCGACGATGCGGCCAAACAGAAGGCCACAAACGCCACCAGGATGTCGACGGTCAGCGTACCGATCGAACGTCCCGAGTCCATGATCTCGTTGCCGGCTGCCAGTGGAGCCGCAATGACCAGGACATTCTTCACCCACTGCTTCGGGCGAAGCGCCTTGATCATGCCGTCCAACAGATTCTTCGGCGGATGCCCCTGCGGGTGCGCAGGCTCATCGATACCGGAAGTGTGCGGCTCGGACCCAATCCTTGATTGAGAAGCTTGCCGCTGGTTGGCCGACACATTGGCCAAGTTGTCGTTCTCCGCCTGTGTCACTGTGCATTCCTTTCCGCAATGGAGGGCTGTCCACCCTGGTTATGCTGCGCCTTTTTCGGCTCGATGACCTTATCACCTATCTTGTCCACCGCAAGAGCAGTGGCTGTACCCAGCGCTGCTCCGAGAGCGACATCGGTTGGGTAATGAACTCCCAGCACCAGGCGGGAGAGCATAATCGCCGGCACGCCCACGGCCGGTGCTGCCGGGTAACCCAACTTTGCAATCCCCACCAGCGCCGCCGTCGTCGACGTCGCGTGCGAGGACGGGAAACTCAGCTTGCTTGGCGTACCAACGCCGATTGCTATACGACGGTCATGGGGACGCGGGCGACGGACAATGCGCTTAAGCACCACCGATGCCGCATGCGAGGTAAAGGCGGCCACACCGACCTTTGCCCAGCTAATGCGTCGCTCCTTATCCACCGCCGCCCCGAGGGCAGCGAGCCCCATCCACCCAAGGGCGTGCTCACCGAAATAGCTCATGGCACGCGCGGTGGGCAGCACACCCGGGACGTCGTTAAGCGTGTGCTGAATATTAACGAGAACGTCGGACTCGCCGAACGGATCGCCTTTAATTTTCGAAGACATTCGCCCAGGCCTTCCTACTGGTCAGATCGTCATAGGCTGCGCGGTAGCGTGCCTGCATTTGCTCGAACCGCTCCTCAACCTGCTTTTGCAGCTCCCAGGATTCTTCCAGCAGAGCCTTGGCCTTGTCGCGGTCACGCTGGCGATACACCACGCCACGGCCATCAGCGGTGGTGACCGTTGCGCCATCCAGACGCGACAGGGAGAACCAACGAGCCTCCAGCGGCGCCAGGTTTGCCTGCGGCACCGCATGGTGCTCGGAGTTTTCCGGGCGCACGCTGTGCAGCAGACCCTTGGCCAGCCAACCGACCTTCTTCAGCTTGCCCAGACGACCACCGACATCCTTTGTCGGAACCCCCGGAATACCGGAGGGCTTTGGCAGATCGCCTGCGCTCGGCAGCACAACCGCGTCGGGGAAGCTCTTGCGCAGGGCATTGATGCGCGGCAGCGAGGACTCGAGAATATCGAACAGGTGCTCCGGGCCTGCCAGGAAGTCCTTCATGGCTTCGTTCTGGATGGCAACAGTGGAGTACTCCAGGCACAGAAGGTGCTTGAAAGTGGCCTTGCGCATGGAACGCACGATACCGGCAGCATCGCCCTCGTGCTGAAGAGCCGCGACAATCAAGCGGTTGCGCAGATGGAAGTACGCCTGCCAGTCAATGGCGTCGTCCTTGTCCGACCAGGCCATATGCCAAATTGCTACGCCCGGCCACGTAGCCGTCGGAAAACCTGCCGTGCCTGCGCGCAAACCGTATTCGGCATCGTCCCACTTAATAAACAGTGGCAGCGGCTGACCGATTGTCTCAGCGGCGACGCGTGGAATCAGGCACATCCACCAGCCGTTGAACTCAACATCGATGCGACGGTGAAGATCCTTCGAATCGACAACCTCACCGGTTGCGTTAGTGCCGTGCTCCCCGCGATCGCGCAGTGGGTGCGCATAAAAGTCGTGGTCATAGTGGACGTGCGGAGCGGAAGTCCACATGAAGTCATGGCGGCCGATGACTTCACCCATCGAGTGCAAGTGGCTGCGCTCCTGCAGGTTCAGCATCTGACCGCCGACCAGCATCGGGGACTTCGCGAACCGGCCGACAGCAACCGCACGCAGAATGGAATCCGGTTCGATGGCGATGTCGTCATCCATGTAGAGAATGAACGGACTATCGGTCGCACGCTTCGAATCCGAATCCGGACCGCCCAGGGCCTCATACATAATGCGGGAGTACCCGCCGGAACCACCGAGATTTCCCTGCGGGAAAATACGCAGGCGGTCACCAAAGTGCTCGGCGACAGCATCGAAGCCCGGCTCATCTGCCGGGTGCTTAGTGCCCTGATCAGGCATCAAAACAGCATCGATGATGGCATCGACCTCAGAATCCGAGGACAGCGCCTCAAGAGCAGCAACTGCATCGGTCGGGCGATTGAACGTCGGGATACCGATAGTGACGCGCCCCTCCGGCGCCGGATGCTCTGTGCCGTCCGGGTACGTCTGGCTCGGTGCCTCGATATCGGAGTACCAACCTGCGGAGTGGATTACCACGTCCGTCTCACAGGTGAGGTCAAACCAAATCCAGCCGCCGTCTTCAAACTGCGTCAGCGGTACTGGGATTTCGCAGACGTGCACATCCTTGCCGTCCACCTTGGCTTCCGCGCCTTCAGCCGCCGCACCCAGATCACCGACAACTTCGCCGGTCACGGCGATACGCGCACCGTCAATCTTCGAACGGTAAATGTCCACGCGCGCAGTACCGGACAGTTCCAGGCGCAGGACAACATTGTCCAGATTCGTCCACCGGCGCCAGTAGCTGGCCGGAAAAGCATTGAAGTAGGTTTCAAAACTAACTTCATCACCCGCCGGAATGGTGGCTGACGTGCGCGAATGCGCTTGCACACGACCGGCATTAGTCTCCGGCTCAACCAAGTAGAGCGAGCGGACATCACGGGGCTCACCCAACTTTGGCAGCAAAATCCGCTGCAGGCGTTCAACGGCAAGGCTTGACGACGTTGTCGGGGTATGTGTCCGCTTTTGTTCAGGCTGTGATGCCATGAGACGTATCAACCACTTTCCGAAAGGTCTACCGGGGATGTTGCCGCCGATAAGTTACCGACGTTTCTATCTCATAGCATCCTAGTGCCCGTGGCGGATTGCCTCTTGTTGCCACGCTAGCGACAGCCCAGAATGTGAAAGCCCCTACGCGCTGCGGACTATCTGCTGCGCATAGGGGCTTTTTCGTTCAGGCTCTAGTTTTAAGCTCCGAGGAAACCTTCGATGCGGGCCTTGGAGTTCTGGAGGTTGCGATCCCAGGTTGGCCAATCGTGGATACCGGTCTGCTCGTATTCAAACGTGGCATCCAGACCGGAGGTACGAGCACGCAACTCAAACTCGCGGGTGGACAAGCGGGACAGCGACTCCAGCGCAACGCCACCGGCCTTCGGGACGACACGATAGAGGTTCTTCGGGTCACGAACCTCATCCGGAACACCATTTGCCGAGGTAATAACCAGATCCAGCCCCTTCATCTTCTCGACGTTCAGGTACGGATCATTGCGGACACGCTCCGCTGACATAGGCGCACCCCACATGTCGAACGAGCTGTAGCCAGCCGACAGCTGAGCAGCCTCAATTGCAGTAGTCATACCCGGCGCAGTGGTGTGCAGGTAACCGGAGAAGGCAAGAGCCTGACCGAACTGGTCTCGGTGGTTGTATGCCAGCGACAGTGCAGCAGATGCACCCATGGACAGACCTGCAATGGAGTTACCAGTGCGAGAAATGCCGAACTCACGCTCAAGGTAAACCGGCAATTCCTGAGTCAGGAAAGTCTCCCACATGTTTACAAACGGACCGTGCACACTAACCGACGGACGCTTCCAGTCGGTGTAGAAGCTACCGCCGCCACCACCTGGAATAACCAGGTTGACGTTGGATCCCTCAAAAGTACGTGGGGCGTTACCGTGCTCCACCCAGTCAGAGGCATCAGCCGGGCTACGCAGGCCATCTAGCAGATAGAGAGCCTTGTTACCGCCATTGGCAGAGGCCACAATCTGAACCGGAATATTACGATCCATGGCCGGCGAATAAACCTGGCACTTCTGGGTGAAGTACTGGTACGAATCCCACTCACAACCCGGACGCAGCGAGCCTCGGTCACCCGCCGCGCTCGCGGCCGGCGCCATGGTCAATGCAGACGCAGCCACAGCTACTACGGACGCAACGGCTGCAACCTTTCGGCGCCAACCACGGAAAGTAGAGGTGATTTTCACGTGTGCATTCTCCTCACAATGTGCGATTCCCCACGGCCGGTGGGAACTATCAGGCGTGTTTCCGCTTCAGGGAATTACCTTAAGAAACAGTAAATCTTCGACAAACTTACCCGCATTCACTGTCGTTTTCCAGCAGAACACGTCGAGACCCCACTTTTCGGCGGGTTCTGGTATCCGCATTTTTACTGCGCAAGCCCCCGCAGCTCGCGCGACTCCCGCGCCCCGCGCCAGGTAATAATCGCGCCAGCCGCCGCGATTAGCACGATGCCCAGCGCCATGGACCAAGTCACTCGGTCACCGGAAAACGCCCAGCCCAGGATTGCACCGATGACCGGGTCCAGCGCGAAGAGCGTGCCGACGACCGCCGCTGAGACAATCCCCGCAGCGATGGTGTCCATCATGTAGGGAATAACAGCACCAATGAACCCAGAAACAACGATGGTGACCCACATCGAACCGTCGACAAGCGGTGCAGCGGAAACAGAAAATGGCGCGAGCACGATTGCTGCGACGACCACTGACAGCGCCAGATCCGGCATGCCGCCGCCCTCGGAACTGCCCATTCGGGCGGAGAAGAGCGTGTAAGCGCCGAAGAAGATCGCGCCGATTGCGGCGTAACCAATGCCGATAGGGTCCAGGTCATTGGAGGGCTGGGCAATCAGTGCAACGCCGATGAAAGCGACGATGGCCCACAGGCGGGAACGCCACATTTTCAGTCCCAGGAAAGACACGACGCAGGGGCCGAGGAAGTCGATGGTGACGGCGACACCCTGTGGGAGGCGGGCGATGGCGGCGTATATCATCATGCTCATCATGCCCATGGCGATGCCGTAGACCACGATGTTGATGGCGCGAACGCGGGTCATTCCGGACAGTTTTGGTCGGAACAGAACCACCATAATGATGGCGGCGGCGGTCATGCGCAGGCCTGATATGCCCGGCGCACCGACCGTGGAAAGCATGCCAGTGACCAGCACGGCTGCAGCCTGGGTACCAAGAGAACCGATAAGAACCAGAATGACAGGCGCCACCGGCAGGGTGAGAAACTTGTTCACACGCTGCAGCAATAACCCCTGGTGGGGAACTTCGGTTTGGCTTTTCTCACGCGACACTCGCGCAATACTAGCGCGGGAGCCGCAAGCGGCAAATTAGTGCCCGCGCTCCTGCTCGATTGCTTCGCCGTCGTTGAAGAACGGCGCAATCTTGTTGTCGAACATCGACAGTGCGGAACCGATTGCCATGTGCATATCCAGGTACTGGTAGGTGCCCAGACGACCACCGAAGAGAACCTTGTTCTCCTGCGCTTCTGCTGCGGCGAGCTTGCGGTAGGCCTCCAGCATCTCGCGGTCTTCCGGAGTGTTGATCGGGTAGTACACCTCGTCGCCATCGTCGGCGAAGCGGGAGTATTCCTTAACAATTACTGTCTTGTCCTTGACGTAATCGCGCTCCGGGTGGAAGTGGCGGAACTCGTGGATACGGGTGTACGGCACATCCGCGTCGTTGTAGTTCATCACTGGAGTGCCCTGGAAGTCGCCGGTGTTGACAACCTCCATCTCGAAGTCCAGCGTGCGCCAACCCAGCTTGCCTTCTGCGTAATCGAAGTAGCGGTCCAGCGGGCCGGTGTAGACGACGGGAGCATCCGGGGAGACAGCGCGCAGCTCGTCGCGCGCCTCGAACCAGTCGGCGTCGACAACGACGTCAATCTTGTCGGAGGTCACCATGTTTTCCAGCCAGGCGGTGTAGCCGTCGACAGGCAGGCCTTCGTAGGTGTCGTTGAAGTAGCGGTTATTAAAGGTGTAGCGAACAGGCAGGCGGGTGATGTTTCCGGCCGGCAGGTTCTTCGGATCCGTCTGCCACTGCTTGGCGGTGTAGTGCTTGACAAAGGCTTCGTAGAGCGGGCGGCCGATGAGGGAGATGGCCTTTTCCTCAAGGTTCTTCGCGTCGCGCGGATCCAGGCCATCGGTCTGGTCCTTAATCAGCTGGCGAGCCTCGTCCGGGCTGTAGTACTTGCCGAAGAACTGGTTGATCAGCCCCAGCCCCATCGGGAACTGGTACGCGGTGCCCTTGTACATAGCGAACACGCGGTGCTGGTAGTCGGTGAAGTCAGTGAACTGGTTGACGTAGTCCCACACCCTCTTATTAGAGGTATGGAACAGGTGCGCACCGTACTTGTGCACCTCGATGCCAGTCTCCGGCTCTGCCTCCGAGTAGGCGTTGCCGCCGATGTGGTTGCGGCGTTCGACAACGAGCACGCGCTTACCCAGCTCATTGGCGGTCCGCTCAGCAACGGTCAAACCGAAGAAACCCGAGCCGACCACGATGAGGTCGTAGGTGTTGTCCTTGATGTCCTGTAGGGACTTCGGAGCAAATTCATTGGCAGTGGTGTTCTTTTCGCTACTCACGCCTTAAAACCTATTGCATTTCCGCCCGATTTGCGGGTGTACACGCGGGCTTTACGACGTCCACGTGAGCCCAACCCAACGTTCGTTTGGTCACATTATTTGATAATTTTCCCAAAATTAACGGGGAAACACAGATGCCTCACTAGATTTTTTTAGTCACACTGGTAACATCCTCCTCGGAATTTTCTGTTGCTTTGCAACTTTCCTTCCCTTCGACCCCGGGGTAGGCCTCGGGGTCGACAACCCTGTACCCCATTTTTTTGGAGCTTTTACCGTGCCAACTCGCCGTCGCATCAATGCCCCGTCGATGGGCCGTCGCACCTTCCTCTATGGACTGGCAGCTACTACTGCCGCAGCTCCACTAGCAACATGGGGCATTCGCCAGGCCCCTACCCTGGTTGAAAGCCCAGGCGCCGGCCCTATCGCAGCCAAGATCTCGACATCGCCGCTGGTTGATGCTGTCACGATGATGATTGACGACGCAGCCGTCGGCACGCATGCCATTACCGATGCCCTGCACCCGCTTCGCGGATTCGTGAAGGACATCACCCGCGACGAACCGTTCTCCCAGTTCGCCCTGACCTGGCCGGGCGATGACAACCTGCAGCTCTACGTTCGCGCCGAACGCGAAGATGGCAGCTTTGGCCCGTGGTTCCACGCTGATTCTCACGGCCCGATGAATAACTCCGGACAGTCCGGCACCGAGCTGCTGTTCGTTGAGCCCACCAGGCGCGTGCAGGTGTCGACCGTCGGACTGAACCTCCTCGAGGGCCTAGATCCACGCAACATCATTGGTATCGACAACCTTGACCCAGCCACTATCGGCGGTGGCCTGCAGGAACTCGTCAGTGCTACGGCCGCGCTGTCCCTCAACGCTGTCCAGGCAGTTTTCATCGACGGCGTAGAGCAGGTCGGCGAGGTTATTCAGCCAGTTGCGTACGAGTCGTCGATTGCTGGCGCGCCAAATGTAATCAGCCGTGCAGCGTGGGGTGCAGATGAGTCCATCCGCAGCGGTTCGAGCTCCTACAGCACCTTCAAGGGCACGTGCATCCACCACACCGCGGGTTCCAATAACTACTCAGAGTCGCAGGGACCAGCCATTGTCCGCGGCATTTACGCCTACCACGCAAAGACGCTGGGCTGGGGCGATGTTGGCTACAACGCGTTGGTCGATAAGTACGGCAACATCTACGAGGGCCGCTACGGTGGCCTGGACAAGAACATCGAGGGCGCGCACGCAGGTGGCTTCAACAACGGCACCTTCGGTATTTCGGTGATGGGCAATCACGACCAGCTGGAGATTCCGGATGCGGCCGTCACTGCACTCGGCGAGATGGTCGGCTGGCGCATGAAGGTCGGTGGCGTCGATCCGATGTCCACCGCCGCACTGACCAGCGCCGGCTACTCGAAGGCACGCTACAGCTCCGGCCAGACCGTGAACCTCCCAGCCATCTTCGGCCACCGCGACACCGGCTACACCTCATGCCCGGGCACCTTCGGCTATCAGCAGATGGATGCCATCCGCGCTGCAGCCAAAGCCAAGTTTGATGGTGCCGGTGGAGCGGGTATCGCCGGCCGCTCGACGGGTCCGAACAACCAGGACGGAGAGGCCGCCAGCATTCCGCCGATTCCGGGCGCCGGCGAGTCGGGCGACAACGGCGGTTCCCTCGGAAACGTGGAAACGCCCACGCCAGGCGAGGTTGTTGGTGAGTTTCTAACTGAATCCCTGCCAACCAACCCTGCCGAAGCTACGCAGGCCTGGTTCGCACCTCAGAACTAAGTCCCCCGCTTATCCAATCCAGGCATAACCACATCACATTTGTGGTGTAGCACCAGATCTTCGTAATCACCCAGGAGTTATTACCGTGTTTAGTCGCCGCCGCATCAATCGCCGCGCAGGTGCCAAGCAATCCTTGGTACTCGCTGCCGTGGCGACCCTTGCCCTGACACCCGTTGCCGTTGTCGGCGCAGGTGCCGCTTATGACCTCATCGAGGAAAACGGTGCCAGCCCCATCGACCCGATTGTCCAGAGCAAGTCGCTTGCAGACAGCGTCTCCGTTCTCGTCGAAGACGCAGCAATCGCAACGCAGTCGCTTGCCGACGAGGCTCATCCCAACCGTGGTGTCGTCAAGGAAATTACCTCCGATACTGAGTTTTCCCAGTTTGCGCTGACGTGGGCCGGTGACCCTGATATCGCCAGCTTCGTCCGCGCCGAGCGCGCCGACGGCTCCTGGTCCGACTGGTACAGCGTTGACCCGGACTACCCCGCTGAAGGCAATGGCAACGGCCTGAACGGAACGGAGCTCATCTACATCGAGCCAACCAAGCGTGTTCAGGTTTCCACCCACGGACTTAACATCTTCGGTCCGGGGTCCGGCGTGGACCTGAAGGACATCAAGGGCGCTGAGAAGTTGGATTTGTCCAAGCTCAACCTCGACGAGATTAATGCTGAGGGCGCCAAGAAGGCCGTGGAGGATGCAAAGGAATCCGCTACGGATGCAGCCAAGGATGTCGCCAAGGCCGTTGACGATGCCGCTTCCGACTACCAGCAGACTCCGGATGCAGCTCCTGGGGACGCACTCGATGACCCGACTGCTCCGAGCGCTAACGACGCTGCAAATCTGGACTCGCCGAATCTCCCAGTGAAGTGGACGGACATCGAGCCGGTCGCCGATGAACTGCCAATCGACCAGGTCGACGCAGTGCTTATCGACGGCCAGGCTGCTGCATCCGGTATCGACCCAATTGTGGATGCCAAGAATGTCACGGGCATGCCGAAGGTCATTACCCGTGCCGGCTGGGGCGCCAACGAAAATAACCGCTGTAAGGGCGCGGACTACGACAACAAGCTGGTCGGTGCCACCGTGCACCACACCGCTGGCTCAAACAACTACACCGAGAGCCAGTCCGCTGGTATCGTCCGCGGCATTTACCAGTACCACGCACAGACTCTGGGCTGGTGCGACATCGGATACAACGCCCTGGTCGACAAGTACGGCAACATCTTCGAGGGCCGCTACGGTGGCCTGGATAAGAATGTCCAGGGCGCTCACGCAGGTGGCTTCAACACCGGTACTTTCGGCATCTCCATGATGGGTAACTACACTTCGGTTGCTCCCAGCGAGGCCGCACTGAACTCGGTGGGCAATATGATTGGTTGGCGCCTGAAGGTCGCCGGCATTAAGCCGACCGGCCAGATTCAGATGACTTCGGGTGGCACCAGCTACGCCAAGTATGGATACGGTCAGCAGGTCACTCTGCCGACAATCTTCGCGCACCGCGACGTTGGTAACACCACCTGCCCGGGTGATGCTGGCTACGCCCAGATGAGCAAGATCCGCTCGATTGCCGAGAAGAAGTACAACACACTCACCAGCGGAAAGATTGACAATGAGGGCCCTGACGGCTTGATTGACCTCCTCGTTCCGCAGGATGAAAAGGACGATAAGACCACCGAGGACACAGACTCGCAGTCGAGCACGTCGACCTCGACCACTTCGACCACCTCGGCATCGACGGGTACGTCCACGACCTCGTCCTCCGAGAAGTCCTCGAGCGCATCGAGCACCACTTCTTCGACAACGTCGAGCTCCGACTCGACCACCTCGGGTACTTCGAATACCTCGGAGCCAACCGACGCCACGAACACCGGTGACACTGCTTCGGCTGACTCCTCCGCACCGTCGGCAAGCGAGCAGAGCAACTCCTCCTCGCCGAGCGCATCCGACGAGCAGCAGAAGGCACAGGCTCTGGAGACAGTCTCGGGTGCACGTTCGATGCTGGCCTCGGCGCTGGGCATGCTCGGCGCACCGGGGCTCGGACAGACCGCCGATGCGATTCTGGGTGCAGTTGGACGCTCGATTGAAAACGGCCCGTCGATCGCTGACCTGCCGGTACTGATTGACAAGATCATCACTATCAATGAGCAGAACGACCTGGCTGCCGAATGGCGCCAAGTTTCCGAGGAAATGGGCTCCGTTCTCGGTTACGCAATGTCCGGTATCCAGAGCGGTTCTACCGTAGCGAACAATGCTGGCCAGGCCGATGCCCTGCGCTACGTGAAGTTCTCCAACGGCGTAATCACCGACTCCGACACCACCGGCGCGCACGCTATCTGGGGCAAGATTGCTGATGAGTGGGCCCGCCAGGGCTTCGAGGTCGGCAAGCTGGGTGCCCCGACGAAGACCCAGGTGGTCGATGGAAACATCGAGCGCGCTGAGTTCCAGAACGGTTCAATCACCTTCGACCGCACCACCGGCGAGGTCAAGACCGAGCTGAAGTAAACGCCCTCGAGCGCTGGGTGAGCTAGCTGGCGCGAGGAAATCCTCGAGGCTAGCTAGAACCAGCGCTCCAGCACACGAGCAACACCGTCATCATCATTGGTGGCGGTGATTTCGTCTGCAATCTCCTTGACGTTGTCAGCCGCATTGCCCATGGCCACACCCGTGCCCGCCCACGACAGCATCTCGATATCGTTCGGCATGTCACCGAAGCAGACCACATCTTTCGCGGTCGCTCCGACCAGTTCAGACACGTATTCCAACCCGGCGCGCTTAGTCACGCCCGGCGCGGACACTTCCAACAGCCCGTCGGGCATGGAGTAGGTCACGTGGGCCAAGCTCGCGTCAATTGCGGGAGCGACCAGCTCATATAGCTGGGCACTGTTCACATCTGAGTTTCGCAGCAAGAGTTTCGTCGCGGGTTCTGACAACACGGCCTCTTCAGCAAGCTCACCGTGCTCATCCGATTCCCACGCATGGTCATAGGACGGCGCCACCACAAAAAGCTCATCGATGGCATCATTCGCCGACGTCCCAGCGCGCTCTGCCGCAATGCCGATTCCACCGATGGATCGCGCCGCTTCGCGCGCATGCTTGACGACGTATCGCAGCGTCTCCGGCTTCAGTGTGTTGGCGGCAACCACTTCATCACGGCCGGAGTCGTAAATTACGGCGCCATTGGCACACACGCACAACGGCTGAACCGGCAGCTGCTCGAGCACTGGTTGCAACCACCGAGCCGGCCTTCCCGTGGCCAGCACCAACGGGGTTCCGCGGCGTAGCATTCGCGTGACGGCCTGTCGCAGGCGGGGAGTTACCCGCTCCCGCGAGTCGATGAACGTCCCGTCAATATCCGAAGCTACGAGTAGTGGATGTAGTCTCTCGGTCACTTCGAACTACTTGCCGTCCTCACTGTTGTCATCTTCACCGTCATCGCAGAACCGGTCGTGCAACAACTGCAGCGTTGCGGCTACTCCCCCATGCTCGACAGTGTCGATTACCCAATCCGCGTTCTTCAGCAGGGACCAGTCCGCATCGGCCGTAACTACCGGCATGCCGACACGCTGTGTGGCTTCCTCAAAGTTCGAGCCACCGGCAAAAAGAATCGCGGTTTCTTCCTTGCGAGCCTGCTTGCGCAGCGTGCTAACCACCGCATTTGTGACGTCCAGTTTGCTGGCGCCCTCCGGGAGTTCCACGACCTGCAGGTCAACCGACTCCAAAGCCGATAGATTCGGCTTATCTCCCGGTTCGTGCAGAACAACGATTGTGGCTCCGGCATCGCCGAGCTGCTGCAAGGCCTTCATGTTTTCTTCGCTGATATTGCCCGCGTCGTCGGCAAGCGATGCGGGGTAATCGAAGATGAACGTCTCCGGCTGAGCGGTGATGAGCCTGTTCAAGCGCTGTGGAAGCTTGTCGCGGATCATCATCGACTGGCCGATAAGACGGTAAACGGTCTGCTGCGTCTGTTCGACACCGGAGGCGGAGGCCTTCTCTAGTTGCACGTACGCTTCGCGGAAGGTCACGCGCATCGAATCCGTGGCAGTACGCACGGACTCCTTGCTCTCCTTAGCACCGGCGACAACATCATCAGCCATCTGTTCCACAGACTGACGGAACTGCGCCAACAAGGCGGTCGTCTGTTCCCTTCGGCGAGCAGACTCCGCGCTCATCGTTTGCGAGGCATCGAGGAACTGCTGCCTGGTCTGATCGCCGAACTCACGCGCACTATCGCCGAATTCACGTGCCGACTCGGCTAGCTTTTCCTTGAATGCGGCCAGATCACCGCGCAAATGACGGATACGCTGACGCTCTTCTTCGACTTTCAGGTCCTCTGCCTGGGCCTCTTCGAAAGTCGGTGCGCCGCCGCCAAGGCGAGCCGGTACCCAGTAGGCGCCCTTCGGCAGGGGACCTTCTTCAGCTGCGTACTCGTCCCAGAGCTGACGGACACCCTGATCCATGATTTCGTGTAGCTTTTCGGTGGCTTCTGCCGGATCGCCCTCCGGGGTCCACGGCGGCAAAACCGTAATATGAATCGGAGTATTGCTGCGGCCGAGATGCTTGGGGTGCCCCTTCGTCCACACGCGCTGGGATCCCACAATCAGCACTGGGATGATGGGCTTGCCGGTGCGCTGCGCCATACGCACCGCACCCGACTTCAGATTCTTGACTTCAAAGCTGCGCGAGATAGTCGACTCCGGAAAGATGCCTACCAACTCGTCGTTTTCCAACTTTGCGCAGGCCTCTTCGAAAGACTTGGAGCCGTCGGTGCGGTCGACCGGAATGTGCTTACAAGCACGCATGATTGGTCCTGCGATCGAATGGTCGAAGACTTCCTTCTTCGCCATAAAACGGACAAAACGGCGGTGCTTGCGGAATGGAAGACCGACATAGGTGAAGTCCATGTATCCGGTGTGGTTAGTAACGAGAACGGCGCCAGAGTCTTTCGGCACGTTTTCCCAGCCCTTAACGGTGAACTTCAAACCTTGGGCAAAGAAGACGGTGCGCGCCAATCCGATAATCGTTAAGTACACAGGATCCTTGAACATGGCCTTTACTCTACAATCTTTCGCACCCCTTAGCGGGGCGATATGTACTGGTATCTGAGACCCATGAATAAATGTCGTTACAGGCCCATATCCATGTGTAAAACCAGGTACATCCCCCTTGCGCGTACTGCGCACCTGTCATACAGTCCCGGTACACCCCATAGTCGCTCTTACCACCCCCGTTATGGGGTGGGCTCCGCTGGTGGGCATTCATTCTAAAAGTAGTAAACCTCTATTAACATACCTATCTACCTGCGGAAAACCAGACAACATTTTGGGGCGGGTTTTCTTGGCTTTTTGACCCATTGTTTATATCTACGTAACCGTAAGTTACCGCTTACAAGTAAGCCGATTTTTGGTAACCTGAGCCGTGAGCCGAGAAATTCTCTTCGACGAAAAATCAACGCCCCCACCGGGAAGGATTGGAAAATGTCGTCCTCTTCATCTCTCGCCCCATCTGCAGTTCTAAATAAGGAACAGCATGAAAAGACCTGGGAGAAATTCGGCACCGAGCAATACGACGTCGTCATTATCGGCGGCGGTTCTGTAGGCGCTGGCGCTGCGCTCGATGCCGCAACCCGTGGTTTGAAGACTGCGGTCATTGAAACTCGTGACTTCGCAGGCGGCACCTCCAGCCGCTCCTCCAAGATGTTCCACGGCGGTCTGCGCTACCTGCAGATGTTGGACTTCCGCCTGGTAGCTGAATCCCTGCGCGAGCGCGAACTGTCCATGTCGCACCTAGCACCGCACCTGGTTAAGCCACTGCGCTTCGTCTTCCCGCTGACCCACCGCGTGTGGGAGCGCCCGTTCATGGCATCGGGCTTCTTCCTTTACGACGTCATGGGTGGCGCCAAGCAGGTTCCGATGCAGAAGCACTACTCCCGCAAGGGCACCCTGAAGCAGGCTCCGGGCCTGAAGGAAGATGCCGTGGTCGGCGGCGTTCGCTACTACGACACCCTGGTTGACGATGCCCGTCACACCATGACTGTCCTGCGCACCGCTGCTCACTTCGGCGCTGACGTCCGCACCTCCACTCAGGTTGTCGACTTCGTGAAGGAAGGCGAGCGCATCGTCGGCGCGAAGCTCCTTGACACCGACACCGGCGCCACCACCACCATCCGCGGCAGCGTTTTCGTCAATGCCACCGGTATTTGGTCCGATGAGATTGAGAAGCTGGCTGGCGTCACGGGCAAGTTCCGCGTCCACACCTCCAAGGGTGTCCACATTGTTATTCCGAAGTCCGCTCTTGAGGGCTCGGTGGCAATGACCTTCGTGACCGAGAAGTCCGTCCTGTTCGTTATCCCGTGGGGTGAATACTGGATTATCGGTACCACCGACACCGACTGGACCATGAACCTGGCCAACCCGGCAGCTACCCGCGCTGACATCGACTACATCCTCGATCACGTCAACGCCAAGGTTCGCCGTCCAATTACTTACGACGACATCGTCGGCGTCTACTCGGGTCTGCGTCCACTGGTGGAAGGCGACTCCGACTCCACCACCAACCTTTCCCGTAACCACGCTGTTGCCCACGTTGCCCCGGGCATGGTTTCCGTCGCAGGCGGTAAGTACACCACCTACCGCGTCATCGGCGCTGACACCATCGACGCTGCAGTCCAGGACGTCCCCCGCAAGGTACCGGAGTCCGTCACTGCAGATGTCCCGCTGCTCGGCGCTGACGGCTACCACGCACTGAACAACCAGAAGCCAGCCCTGGCCAAGCAGTTCGGTATCACCGAGAAGCAGGTCGAGCACCTGCTCAACCGTTACGGCTCCCTCATCTACGAAGTGCTGGCTCCTGCAGCCGAGGATAAGTCTCTGCTCGAGCCGCTAGAGGCTGCCGAACAGTACATGCGCGCTGAGGTTCTCTACGCAGTGACTCACGAAGGCGCAATGCACCTCGACGACATCCTGGAGCGCCGCCTGCGTGTCTCCATGGAGTACGCACACCGCGGTGTCGACAGCGCCCGGGCCACCGCTGAACTGGTTGCCCCAGCTCTGGGTTGGGACAAGGACACGATGGAGAAGGAGATCAAGGTCTTCATCGAGCGTGTCGAAGCAACCCTGGCAGCTGAACGTGAGCTGACTGACAAGGCCGCTAACGAGATTGCTGCTCATGCAGTGGAAACTCGCGCGGATGTCGACGTCAGCCTCGACCGCTAGTTCGCCCCTCCCCTCCGCCGGTGGCCGTACGAGTTAGTGCTCAAATGGCCACCAACGCTGTAGCCACAACGAAATAGGTTTCCCTCTTGGGAAAACGGCTTCGCACTTCAAGGGACTGATGGGGTCGAAATAAAAGTGCCGGCGAAAAATCCGTTCTCGCCGGCATTTCTTATACCCAAAGAATTTACGTTGCAAGATTCATCGTGACCTCGCCCGGTCACGACTCACAGAGAGTTTCTACATCTCATGGAGACAATCACAGGATCCCAGGCATTCCTCTGGGAGTTTTTCGGAACCGCCATTCTAATCCTCCTCGGTAACGGAGTCTGTGCCTCTATCAACCTCCGGACTACTCGCGCAGCAAACGCTGGCTGGCTGGGCATCGCCTTCGGTTGGGGTATGGCCGTTTTCGCTGGCGCATCGATTGCCGACGTATCCGGTGGGCACTTGAACCCTGCGGTAACCGTTGCCCTGGCAATCAAGGGCAGCCTGGCCTGGAGCCTGGTCCCTTACTATGTCGCAGGTCAGCTGTTGGGCGCATTCGTAGGTGCAATCCTGGCATGGGCCGCTTTTAAGCAGCTGTTCGACGCCAATGGTGTCGACGAAAACGGCAACCCAACCAATGCGAATGCCGAAACTGGCGGCAACTTCTTCACCGCGCCGGTTCACCCAAATAACTTTTGGAATGCCGTCACCGAGTTCATCGCGACCTTCGTTCTGCTCGCATTCATCCTGTTCGGCCCAGCCGGCGGCGAACTTGGCCCGCTGACCTACTTCGGTGTCTCGTTCATCATTGTGTCGATTGGTCTTTCCCTTGGTTCCCCGACCGGATACGCCATCAACCCTGTTCGTGACCTCGGCCCGCGTTTGGCCTACGCTTTCGTGCTCCCGATTAAGGGCAAGGGCGATGCGAACTGGGCCTATGCATGGGTTCCGATTGTCGCACCGATGCTGGCAGCCGTGGCTGCAGGCGCTCTTGCCTTTGCCATCGGATAACGGGAATATGAGAGATATCGCACAATAAAATATCGCAAGCCTGAACACTCACATTTACACACAATTTCGCTAGGAGTATCCCCCATGACGCACAGCAAATACGTCCTCGCCATTGACCAGGGAACTACTTCCACCCGCTGCATCATCTTCAACCATGACGCAGAAATCGTCACTGTTGCACAGATGGAACACAAGCAGATTTTCCCGGAAGAGGGCTGGGTCGAGCACGACGCTCAGGAGATTTGGACCAACACTCGTCGAGTAGTCAGCGAAGCTCTCGCCGATGTCGACATTGCTTCCCAGGATATTGATGCCATCGGTATCACCAACCAGCGTGAAACCACTGTCGTCTGGGACAAGAACACTGGTGAACCGGTCTACAATGCCATCGTCTGGCAGGACACCCGCACGAATGAGATCTGCAAGGAACTCATGGGGGATGAAGGCGCTGACCGCTGGCGTGAGACCACGGGCCTACGTATCAACTCCTACCCAGCTGGCCCGAAGGTGCGCTGGATTCTCGACAACGTCGAGGGAGCTCGCGAAAAGGCTGAGGCTGGCGATCTACTCTTCGGCACCATCGATACTTGGCTGCTGTGGAATCTCACCGGTGGTGCAGAGGGCGACAACGGCGAAGACGCAGTTCACGCAACCGACGTCACCAACGCCTCCCGTACTCTCCTGATGGACCTCAAGACCCTCGAGTGGGATGAGGACATTTGCCGTGAAATTGGCATTCCGATGTCGATGCTGCCTGACATCCGACCGTCGGTAGGCGACTTCGGCCGTATCCGCGCCCGCGGTTCTCTTGCGGAGCGACCGATTACTGGCATCCTCGGCGACCAGCAGGCCGCCATGTTCGGCCAGGGCTGCTTCGGCGAGGGCGACACCAAGAACACCTACGGCACTGGGCTGTTCATGCTAATGAATACTGGTGAGAAGCCGAAGTGGTCTGACCACGGACTCATCTCCACCGTCTGCTACCAGGTCGAGGGAGAGAAGCCGGTCTACGCGCTCGAGGGCTCCGTCTCCATGGGCGGCGCACTTGTTCAGTGGCTGCGTGACGAGCTGCAGATGATTCCGAATGCGGCATCCATTGAGAACAAGGCAAAGAGCGTCAAGGATAACGGCGGCGTGTACATCGTGCCGGCCTTCTCCGGTCTTTTTGCTCCTCGTTGGCAGCCGGACGCTCGTGGCGTCATCGTCGGTTTGACCCGTTTCGTCAACCGAAACCACATTGCCCGTGCTGTGCTGGAGGCTGCTGCGTACCAGACCCGCGAGGTCCTCGACGCCATGGTCGCAGAATCCGACACGGACATCACAACGCTGAGCGTTGATGGTGGCATGACCATGAACGAGTTCCTCATGCAGTTCCAGTCCGACATCCTGAATGTCGCTGTCACACGCCCGAACAACATTGAAACCACGGCCCTTGGTGCGGCATACGCTGCGGGCCTTGGCATTGGCTTCTGGTCGAACCTGGATGAGGTCAAGGCTCACATCACGATTGACAAGAAGTGGCGTCCGAAGATGGAGGCCGAAGAGCGCGATCGCCTGTTCCACCAGTGGAACCGTGCCGTTGAGCGCACCTATGGTTGGGTCGAGGATACGGATGCTGAGGAGGCACCGAAGCCTGAATAAGTCCTCGTAAGAGCCGAAAAATAGCCCGGAAAACCTATTCGGTTTTCCGGGCTATTTTTATTATAAATTCAGGGCTTGTTTGTTATAATAAAATTATTATAACTATCATCCACTCCTCGATTGAAAACAGAAAAGAGCAATCATGCGTCGCGCATCAATTTTCACTGCGAGTGTGACCACCGCCCTGACTTTGGCCCTGGCCACCCCGGCAGCATCAGCAGCCCCAACGGACTTCATCAAGAACCCGCTGGAACCAACTCCCGACCCGCAGTCCACTGCAATGGTCGAGCTGCCCACCACCCCGGCACCAACCACTACGGTTGACGGACGCCACGTTACGGTCACCGACGGCTACATGACCTCACAGGATGGCAAGGGCACCCAGATTTACTGGAAGTCCAACACCATCCCGAATGCCAAAGCCACTGTCGTCGTCGTGCATGGCGCTGCAGAACACCTGGGTCGCTACGAGTGGGTAACCGGCAAGCTGCTGAACGCCGGCTACAACGTTTACCGCATTGACCACCGTGGGCACGGCCACTCGGGCCAGGTCGAAGGAACCCCAGTTGCCCGTGGTCATATTGATGATTTCCACTCGCTTGTCGATGACCTGCACATGCTCGTCGAAAAGGCCAAGGCGGAGAACCCGAGCACGAAGACCTTCCTGCTCGGCCACTCCATGGGCGGCCTTGCCGTGGACTTCCACGGCATCAAGTACCCGGGCAGTGTCGATGGCATTGTCGCCAACGGTGGTGGCGCTCTTTTCAACCCCTACGGTGGCACGGACGAGGGCGAAACCATCACCCCAGAGGCCATGACCGATGTCCAGCGCGAGGCGCAGCCGACGATTTACCAGCGCCTGCCATTCCAGGACATGACCACATTCAACACTCGCATGCTCAAGGAAGTGCCGAACCGCACCGAGATGCGCGTGCCATCACTACCCGGCAGCGACTTGATTCAGCTTGGCAACCCGCTGGGTTCTAAGACCTCTTCTTCGCAGGCAGTGCGTGATGAGTACGAAACTGATCCGTACAACAACTCCAAGCTCTCGCTCGGCATGGCTCAGCAGATGGCTTTTGCCGCCACCTACAACGGCACCAACTCCGTCGACTTTGTTGAGCCGACCCTGGTCATGATGGGCGGCCAGGATGAGATTGTGCCGCCGTTCTTCTCGCGCGACTGGTACAACGGCATCTCGTCCACCGACAAGCAGCTGATCGAGTTCGAAGGCCAGTTCCACGAGACCTTCAACGAGCCGGCACAGCACGAGGCCATTGCGACGGCTATTGCCTGGCTTGATGCGCGTATCTAATTGAACGCTAAAAAAGAACCGAGCCACTCCCTAGTAGTTACGAGTTCTTCATAGAGCTAACCCGGTGGAATGAGGGGCGATTGTCTTCTGGCAATTGCCCCTCATTTTCTTTGCCCTGCCCTCTCCGCGCCGTATAAAGCATGCAGTACTTGGCAATACAAACTACTGTGCGTATAGTTGGTATTACAATGTACTAGGTATGAAAAGCATTCTGCCCGGGCAGATTCCTCCATACCGCCGGAAAGAAAGCACAACGCTATGCCCAAACGTCCACAAACACAACTGAAGAAAGGGGTACTTGAGCTCGCCATTCTCAAGCTGATTTCTCGCGAAGAGCTCTATGGCGCGGCACTCGTCGCAAAGCTCAACGTCTACCCCCACCTCAGCGCGCCTGCGGGAACCGTCTACCCCCTGCTCTCGCGGCTGACCGCCAACGGCTTGATTAGCAATCGCTGGGAGGAATCCCCCAAAGGGCCGCCGCGCAAGTACTACTCACTGACAGCCAAAGGAAAGCAAACACTCACGCAACTGCATCAGGACTTCATCGACCTATCCGCCGACATGACCGCACTATTTTCCGAGGAGCCCCAATGAACACCTACCTCACTGCCATTGACCGCAAACTGCGCGAAATCGGCATATCGCACGCACAACGCAAGGCGATCATCGCCGAGCAGGAGAGTCTTCTGCAAGAGCTTAACGACGTCCACGCGGACCTGACCGAAGAGCTGGGAACGGCAACCGACTACGCAAATTGCGTAGCCGAACAAGTTGGTGAACCAAGCACCTTTCGCAGGTACCTCTCCAAACCGCTTCGGGTATTTACCAAAAGCGGTCGCGCTTCCCTGTGGAACATGGACGACCCACGAATCCTCCAACCTCACCTGTTGGGTTTTGGCTGGTCTATCAATTGGGCTGCAGTAGCCACCAAGCTGGGAATTGTCCGACCGGACGATATTGACGGTGAGGTTATCTCTGAAATTCCAGCTCGCGCACTGCAGGCGACCGCTCTTCTCCCCGCGGCCGTGACGGTTGCGCACGGCGTCGCACTGGCTATGTCCTGGAAGCAGTTGCCTGCAGAAGTCCACACCAAATGGAAGCTAAACGGCGAGGCAGTTCAGAAGACAGCACCGAAGGAAACTCTGCTTCTTCCCTTCGTGGTTTCTACGGTCGGAGCTGGATTTTCAGCTGCTTCGCTGCTCAAGGCAGATGACCGCGAAGATACTCTGCGTGTTGCGTCCCTAGGCGCGCTCGCAAGCACAATTGCACCATCTCAGCTGATCGGAGTCCTCACGGAAGAAAACTCCAAGACCAATCCGGCATTAGTCCAAGCTGGTGTTGCCGTGGCATCGGTCGCGGCTTCGGCCGCATGCCTTGCCCTACCTCTCTTCGCCGGGCTGAAGGCTACGTGGAAGAAAGCTGGGGTGGCTTAGATCATGCCGTCGTATGTAATCATTATCGCCGCAATTGTCCAGCTAGTACTGCTGACACTTTCTTTGGTTGTATTGGCCCGCACCCCCGCAAAACGTATCCGCTACTTTCCCAAAACTGCATGGGTGGTCATCGTCATAGTCGTGAACTTCATTGGACCAATTATTTTTCTGACCACTGGGTTCAGCCGCACAGAAACAGTTGACTACCACGAAGAATCACAGGAATCTGCAACTGACATCGTTAACAAAATCTATGCCAACGACTCATCGCACAGCTCAAGGCAGGAATAATGACCGTGCTCGAAGTCACTGACCTACATAAATCCTTTGGTTCAAAGACTGTGCTCGATGGAGTTTCACTCGCACTCGAGCCCGGCGAAATCTATGGTTTTCTCGGACGCAATGGCTCTGGAAAAACTACCGCAATCAGGGCAATTTTAGGACTGACCAGCATCGACTCTGGCGAACTAAAAACTACCGCCAAGCGTGTCGGTTTCCTCCCTGACGTTCCCAGTTACTATCCGTGGATGCGAGCTGACGAATTCCTTAAGTACTGCGGACGCCTCTGCGGACTCCGCGGCGCTGTGCTCGATAACCGAGTTGAGTTACTGCTCAGCCTCGCGAAACTCACAGGACAGTCCCAAAGAGTTATGGATTTTTCTCGAGGAATGCGTCAACGCTTGGGAATTGCACAAGCGCTTATCGACGCTCCCGAGCTACTCATCCTCGATGAACCAACATCGGCACTCGATCCGATTGGGCGATACGACGTTCTCTCTATGATTAAAGCCCTCCGCGGCCAGGCCACAGTGCTTTTTTCCACACATTTACTTAATGATGCGGAGAAGATTTGTGACCGCGTTGGCATTTTGCACGACGGAAAAATCGTCGCAGAGGGGCCTCTGAACCACCTGCTCACCCCCACAAGCGAGAGACTGCATCTAGTGGTTTCCCCAGGCCCACAAGACAAACCTTCAACCTCATCAAGGCTGCAGTCAGCAATCAACCATTCCGGTTGGGTCGTCGAAAGCTCTCAGCCAGAGCACCGCAGCCTCGAAGAAGTATTCATTGCGACTACCGGAAGAGAATAATGACACCTCAAACTACCACCGCACCGTGTAGGACCACTGCATCGCGGACTCATACAGAGGCAGTCTTCCCAGCTTTGTTACGCAAAGATGCAGAAGAGATTTTGCGCACATGGCGACTCCCATTACTAGCTACCGCGGCATTGCTCCTCGCCGTTTCGGGGCCTTTCATTGCCCACTATTTAAAGGAGATTGTCCAGACATTAGGCGGGGCTGAACTCGCTGCCATCGCTGACACCTTACCTAAACCGACGTACAGCACTGCTCATGCTCAATGGATTAAAGATCTCAACCAGGTGTTCCTCCTGGTTGTAGCTATAGTTTCTGGCTCATGTGCAGCAAGCGAGCTCAGCGATGGCTCGTACTTATTTAGTCTGACCCGTCATGTGCCGCGATGGAAATTCATGGTCTCCAAAATTCTTTGCGCGCTGCTTATTCCGGCAACCACAATCGTCATCGCCACAATACTCAACGTTGCCATCACGTTCGCAATCTACGGGGACGTCCAAATTCTGCAAATCTTCTATGCGCTACTTACGTGGTTCGTCGTAATGGCACTTGTCGTGGCTGCCGCATTTCTCGTAGGTGTAGCGTCGTTTTCTCAGGTGGGCGCAGCTGGCGCAGCCGTCGGCACGGGAATGCTCTTACAAGTCTTAAGTACTTGGGCTCCTGCAGATTCATGGAATCCAGCGGGAATCCTGAAACAAGCCGATGCGGTTCTCGCGGGACAAAGTGTTGCTCCGCAGCCGGTGATCACTGGATTATCCATCGCCGTTGTACTTTTCGGCATTGCAATTGCAGTACTGCAGCACAAAGAGCTATAAGTCAACGGCTTTAGCTGAAGGAAATCCGCTTAGACTCTCTCGCGAATTTTCTCCATGCCACATAGAAAACTGGTCTTGACGTGGACAAAACGACCGTCTCGTAGCTCACCGACCCGACCACAACCAGAAACTGATTAAGTTTATGACAGATTCGAACCAAAAATTGGCCGAAAAGTGTCATAAACTTAGGCACTTTCTCTGCAGAACGAGCCCGACCCCACGCCGACCCCATGCCAGCCCCGGCCAACAACCGAGCAACCAGCCCCGAGCCGCGGAACCCGCAGCCCAGGCCCCGAAAACCTACTTAACCGGCTCGAGAACTTCCTTGCCCATCATGAACGGGCGCAGCGCCTCCGGAATCACCACAGAACCATCGGCCTGCTGGTGGTTTTCCAGAATGGCGACCAGCCAACGCGTCGTGGCCAGCGTGCCATTTAGGGTGGCGCAGTACTGAGACTTGCCATCGGCATCGCGGTAGCGGGTCTTCAAACGACGAGCCTGGAAAGTCGTGCAGTTCGAAGTCGAGGTCAACTCGCGGTAGGTGTTCTGCGTCGGCACCCATGCCTCGGTATCGAACTTGCGGGCAGCCGATGCACCCAGGTCACCACCAGCAACATCGATGATGCGGTACGGAACATCGACCGCGGCCAGCATCTCGCGCTCCATGTTCAGCAGCTTCTGGTGCTCTGCCTCCGCCTGCTCCGGCGGACAGTAGGAGAACATCTCCAGCTTGTCGAACTGGTGTACGCGCAGGATACCGCGGGTGTCCTTGCCGTAAGAGCCCGCTTCACGACGGAAACAGGAAGACCAACCAGCGTAGCGACGCGGCCCCTCCGACAGGTCAATAATCTCGTTGGAGTGGTAGCCGGCCAGCGCGACTTCCGAGGTACCGACCAGGTAGAGGTCATCTTCCTGCAGGTAGTAGATCTCATCGGAGTGCGCACCGAGGAAGCCGGTACCCGACATGGTCTCCGGACGAACCAGCACCGGCGGCACCATCAGCTGGAAGCCATTCTGAGTTGCCTTCTGAGCAGCCAGGTTCATCATGGCCAGCTGCAGCATGGCACCGTAGCCGGTCAGGAAGTAGAAGCGGGAACCGGAGACCTTGACGCCGCGCTCCATATCAATAAGACCCAGCGACTCACCGAGGTCCAGGTGGTCCTTAGGCTCAAAGTCGAACTGCGGAATCTCACCGATTTCCTCCAGCACGACAAAGTCATCTTCGCCGCCGGCGGGCGCACCGGTAACGATGTTGCCAATCAGGTACTGCAGGCGCTCGACCTCAGCCTCGGCTTCCTTCTGCTCCGCTTCGGCTGCCTTCACGGCGTCGGAAAGCTCCTTGGCCTTCTCCAGCATGGCCGGGCGCTCTTCCTTCGACGCCTGACCAATCTTCTTGCCGAAGCCCTTCTGCTCCGAACGCAGCGCGTCGGTGGAGGCAATAACCTCACGGCGCTTAGCGTCAGCTTCCAGCAGCTGATCGACCAATGCCGGGTCCTCACCACGGGTGCGCTGGGACTCGCGGGCTACTTCAGGGTTTTCGCGGAGAAATTTGAGATCAATCACGTCACCTAGAGTACCTGGTTTACGTCGGCAAGCAGGCACAAGGCTTGCTAGAGTGCCGCTTCCGCTCCTGAGGCGACCAGCAGCGCGCCGAGGACGAGGAAGATCACGCCGGCGACAGTGTCAATCCACGGCCCTGCCAGCACCATTCGCTTGACGACGGCATCCGTCGACACCACGATTGCGATAAATAGGAAGAAAGCGATTTGGGAGGCGATTAGCACCAGCGTACAAAGCACGAGCGTCCCCACGGATGCGCCTGCGGGAATGAACTGTGAAAGCACTGCCGTGAGGAAGAGAACAATCTTCGGGTTCGACATGTTTGTGAAAAAACCCTGGCGGAACGTCGCCTTCGGTGACCGGAGCGCCTCACTTCCCAAGGCTGGTGCGGCACCGGCGCGCAGTTCGCGGAGGGTATTGATGCCTGCCTTGGCCATACTGATACCCATGTAAATGAGATAACAGCCACCAACGAGCTGGATTACGCCCATCAGCAAAGGATTGGCGGTGATGACAGCTGCGAACCCAAACACTGTGAGGGTCATCCAGATCGTGGCACCAGTACTGATACCCGCAACCGCTGCGATGGCATGCTTTCGGGATTTGGTGGCAAGGCGCAGGATTAAGAAGACGTCAGGCCCTGGTGAGGCCATACCAATAATGTGGACGCCCAGCAGGCTGAGTAGTGCAGTCCAGGTCAAGACTCGGGTCCTCGGGTAGCGAACAAATACCGGACTATTGTAGTGCCTGAAGTTATTGAGCAAACTCGGACCGCAAACTCGGACAGAGCGTTACCTTGTCCACAGGCTCATTGGCGGTGCACAATGGGGTCACTATGGCTGATGACAATATGAACCAGAATCGCGAGCACGCTGCCGCCACAGACACTGACTCCGGTGCAGGTACTGGCGCAGATGCCAGCGCTGGTGCATCCTCCGCAGCCAGCAACGATGCCAACGCTTCCCGTAACTCGCGTGGAAGCTGGGGAATGCGCGCTTTGTCGACGGCAATGCTGGTCGGCGCCGCGGGAATGGCATTCGCGCTGCAAGCGGGAGTCATCGAGCCACCGAGTGGGCCACTTGGGGGCAAGGGCTCGTCGGCAAGCGCGTCATCGTCGACAACGACGACCATCGTTGACAAGGAGACGACGGCGTTCACCAGCGCAACCGCGGGCAACTGTCTGGACTGGAATCTGGCAGAAGATTTGAATGTTTCTGACTTCCGCGTCGTGCCCTGTGAGCAGCCACACGCTTATGAGGTCGCCAAGAAACTGAACCTCGCCGACTACGAGGAACATCCGGGGCAATACGCAAAAACTGCCAACTACCCGACAGCGGACAATTTGGTGGCTCTGCAAAATGGCGTGTGTCGTGACACTGTGACTGAATACCTGGGCGGCCAGTACGATCCGGATGGTCGCTTTATCACTGCGCCAATCATTCCTTCGCCTAGCCAGTGGGAAAAGGGTGACCGAACCTTCCTGTGCGGTATCCAGGTCGTCGATGAAGACGGCAACACGACGCACATGTCCGGGCCTGCGGCCGGGCAGGATCAGTCCCGCGTGTTCGAGGGCGGCCGTTGCGTGACATTGGACGAAAGCGGCGCCATCCGCCAGGTGCCTTGCGTGGAAGATCACCTGATGGAGTCGACGGGAATTGTCAATCTCCGCGACCATTTCGGTGACAACATCCCCACTGACCAGGAGCAAAATGATGTGCTCGCGGAACAGTGTGTGACTCTCGCGCAGAATTACCTCGGCGGTGACGACCCGCTGTATAACTCAACGCTGTTGCCATTTTGGACCTCACTGTCGCAGGAGTCGCTCAATGCTGGCTCGCGCAGTGTGAACTGCTGGTTGATTAAAGACAATGGCCAGGGCGGGTTCTCCACTCTCAACGGCCACGCTAACGAGTCCTTCACTATCGACGGCCAGCCGCCCGTGGCTCCGCCGCCGCGCAATCCGCTGCGGGAGGAGCAGGGTGACGCTGGCGCTGGCGCTGGCACAGGTGACGCCGGTGAGGTCGGTGCCGACGGTACTGGTGCAGAAGCAGGCGCTGTGGATAACGCAGTCGCTCCCGCAGGACAGTAGAACAACTAGACATTGCGAGGCAGCACCATAAATGGTTGACGTTAGCCCGGAGCGGTTCGACGCGCTTGTCGATGAGGCCATCGACCGCATCCCGACGCAGTTTCTCGATCAGCTCGATCAGGTCATCATCCAGGTCCACCCGTATAACCTCGACGAGCCCACACTGCTGGGACTCTACGAGGGGATACCTCTGACCGAGCGTTCTAACAACCACTGGGGTCCGCCTGACCAAATCAGCTTGTATCGCGACATGCTCTGCCGCATCAGCCACACCGAAGAGGAGCTGGTGGAGCAGATTCGGGTCACTCTCCTGCATGAAATCGGGCATTATTTCGGCCTCGAGGAGGAGGATCTGGACCGTCTCGGCTACGGATAAGTGTGTCCCGCCCTGCGAGGTCTCGTTCCTCTCGGCTTCTTCACGGCAGCTTTCTTCCTTGTAACCTTAATAATAATGAGCGACAACTCGAGCGAGAAGCCAGAAATCAGGGTCGGCGATAGGGAGCGCAACGCTGCCATGGAGCGTCTCGGCAATCATTTCGCTGACGGCTACTTGGATATCAATGAGTTTTCCAAGCGCACTGAAGCTGCCGCAGTCGCTAAAACCCGCTCCCAACTACAAACACTCTTCGCAGACCTGCCCGCTGAGTCATCTCCCGAGAGTTCACAGGGCACCCCGGCTAAACCGCAGCACCAAAGTGTCGATCAAGAGCTGCAAACGCTGATGAAAAAAGGCCGCCACCTCAACATTGTTGACTCTGCTGCAGGCATCATCGTATGTGTCTCTATCGTTCTGATGTTTGCGACCAATATCGACAACGCATGGCTCGGCTTCATCGTCGCTGCGGCCGTTGCCCTTATCGGGCGCGCCGCACTGAACATCAATGATGACGAAGAAAAACTCCTCAACGAAATCAACGAAGAGGAATCCAAGCGTCGCACGGAACGCCTACGCTTGGCAGCTCAGAAGCGCCGCGAGATTCAGGAAGGCCAGCAGTAACGGTCGCCGCCCAGCTGCCTGTCTAAGGCAACTCGCTGTCGCCCCAGCGGCGCACATCCCACGTGCCCGGTTCAATGCCAGCACGCTTGCCGACGTCCACAGCGCTCGGAACCAGCTCGATTCGCTCAGTATTGGCAATGCGGTGCCGCAGTGCGTATTCCGGATTCACCCCGGTCAGATACTGCCCAATCAGACGAATAGCCGCGCCGTGGCTGACAATGACGACATCCTTGTTGCCGCCCTCCTTCGACTCCTTGGATTCACCACCTGTCGCTCCTGTCTGCTCCAGCAGCTGCTGTATCGTCGGCAGGTAGCGATTCAGCACGTCAGCACCGGATTCACCGCCGGGAAGGCGGTACTCCAGCTCCCCATTGAGCCACTGGTAGAAGGCGCGCATGTACTCCATGTGCGCATCGCGATCATTGCGCCCCTCCAGGTCACCGGCCTGAACCTCGTGGAGGCCACCCTCATGGCGGATGCGAACAGAAGTCTCTCCCAGGTGGTGCAGACTTGCGACCGCGCCTGCGCCAGTCTGGCGGGCACGCAGGGCATGGGATGTGACGATGTCACCGATTCTGTGCACGTCGGGAAGCAAAAGACGTCCCAGACTGCGCGCCTGCCTCACACCGAGGTCGGTGAGCGGTGCGCCCGGCAATGCGGTATCCAGACGGCGGTTGATGTTGCCGGTGGTCTGCCCGTGGCGGATGAAAATGATGCGCTGGGAATCAACCGGCATGACAGATTCAGGGCGGTCTGGGCGGTCATCGAGGAAAGGCAGCTGTCCAACTGGATTTTCGGGCGCGGCGGGTGTCATGTTTTACCTTCGTCCTTCCTTAAGCGCGTCGACCCACTCAATTGACTGGGAAATATCCGGTGGCGGGGTCATAATGCTGCGCCGACCGCCCTCAGCGACTGGCCAAGACCCCAGATAGCGCAGATCTTCGGCGTATTCGTGCAGTGCCGCGAGAGCCGCGGCAACCTGTGCATCATCAACGTGGCCGTTGCAGTCGATGTAGAAGCGGTAGAGGCCGAAAAGCTCGCGTGTCGGCCGTGACTCGATGCGGGTGAGGTTGACCTGTCGCACTGCGAACTCATTCATGGCACGCATTAGTGTGCCGGGCTGGTTCGGCAGCGTGAAGGAGACCGAGGTGCGGTCGGCGCCGGTGCGCGGCGTCGGCACGCCGGGGCGCCCCACCAGCAGGAAACGGGTGCGGGCACCGCGCACGTCGGCGACCTCAGTAGCCAGCGCCTCCAACCCGAGCAGTTCACCCGCGCGGGCCGGGGCAGCGCAAGCGTCGCGGGTGCCCTCGGCGACCTGGTGGGCCGCCGCCGCATTGGAGCTGGCCTGGTGAACTTCCACGCCCGGAAGGTTGGCGTCCACCCACTGTTTGACCTGCGGATACGCTACGGGATGTGTCGTAAAAGTACGCACCTGTTCCACCGTCGTACCGGGACGGACCAGGATAGAGAACACCACCCCGACCTCGGTTTCGCGGAAAACCTGCAGCTCTGGCCCAGCGGCGAGGGCATCAAAAGTTGGTGTAACGGGACCGTCCACGCTGCTCTCGATAGCCACGCAGGCAAAGTCCGCTTCCCCTCGGCGCACGGCTCCAAGCGCAGCCGCGGGGCTATCCACCGGCACCGCATTGACCGCGGATTCCCCTGCCGGATCAATCTCGCCAGCACGCGCCATGTCCCACAGCGCCTGCTCGGTGAATGTGCCCGCAGGACCCAAATAAGTAACCGTCGTCATAAGCTCAGAGTAGAGGGCTTCTACACTTATTGCATGACCTCTTCTTCCGAGATGCCCGCCCGCGCCCTCACTGAAGCCGTGCGCAGTGGCGCAATCTCGGTATCGGAAATCGTTTCGGAATTCGCCACGCTTGCCGACGACGCCGCGACCAATCCCGCCCGTTTCGGCATTGCCACGTCCTTGGCCGAGCACGCTGTCCACCGCGCGCGCAGCCTCACTGCCGGATCCGAACCCGCCCGGCGCGCTAGCCACGGTCTCCCGCGTGACCTCCTGGGTCTGCCAGTGGCGATTAAGGACCTATTCATCATCGCTGGGGTCGAATGCACGATGGGCTCGACCAACTTGGCTTTCACCGCCACCGAAACCTCTGAACCCGTGGCGAAACTGCTGGCTCGTGGCGCGGTCCTCACGGCGACGACGCACACCTCCGAGGTCGGGATGACGGCCTACACCGAGCCGATTGGCTACCCGGCCCCAGAAAACCCCTACTTCGCCACGCCCAATCAGCTGTCCAATCAGCCGGATACCACGCCACGCACTCCCGGCGGTTCCTCGGGCGGCAGCGCGGTGGCTGTCGCAACTGGTGTCGTTCCCGCAGCTCTGGGCTCTGACGGCGGCGGTTCCATCCGCGTGCCTGCCGCCTGCTGCGGCCTCGTGGGGTTGAAGCCAGCGCATGATATTGCGGGTGGAAATCTCTCCACGCCCGCCTTCCTCACTCGCACAGTCGATGACGCAGCACTGCTGGCCGGGGTGTCATTTTCCACAACCCCGCATGCTTTCCGACGGCCCCAGCGCCCCCTTCGCATCGGTGTCACTGTCAGCCCTTTTCATGCTGAGGTGGACGTCGATAAGCGCTGGGCAAACGGTGCGTGGGCGGCGGCTGACCGTCTTGCCGACGCCGGGTACGACGTGGTGGAAGTGCCCAGCCCCTACGATCCTGCGGGGCCGGACGTGTTCGAGATCTTTCGACGGACCATCACGCGAATGTCCACGAAATTACCGCGCGCGGACTACTCCGAGATCGTGCAGTGGATTCGAGCCTGTGGCCAGGAGATTTCCGCAGCGGAGGCGGCGGCGACACATCAGCAGCGGATGGCTCTGCCCGGCGCGATTCGGTCGCGTTGGGAAGTCGATGCGGTGATTACACCAACGCTGGCGTTTGATCCGCCGCGTATTGGGCATTTCTCTGCGTTGGCGCCGTCGGAGGACTTTGACGAGCAAACCCGGTGGACGCCGTGGCTGTCGCTGTGGAATCTGACTGGGTGGGCAAGCGTGTCCGTGCCAATTGCTGTGCCGGGAACTAGCGGCAGTACGCCCAATGCGAAGCTCCCCGTCACCAGCGTCAATATCGGTGCGGTGCGCTGCGGCGAGGCAGAGCTACTGGAGATGGCTAGCGTGCTGGAGGCTGCTAACGCCAACTAGCGCACGTACTTCGCCGCCATTGCCGCCGCCTGCCCGGCGTATCCGCCACCAAATAGCACCGCGTGCATAAGCACGGCGTAGAGCTGATGGAGTTCGCAGCTCTCGGCGAAATCCGGCAGGGGATGTACGGTTTCATAGCCACGCAAAATCTCGTTGAAGTGCGTTGCCCCGAATAGCGCCAGCAGTGCCAGGTCTTCCTCGCGGGCTCCGCCGTGCGCTGCGGGGTCAATCAAGATCGCGCCGTCTGCATCCCACATGAGGTTTCCCCACCACAGGTCACCGTGGACACGCGCAGCGTCTGGCTCGTTGTCGAAACCTCCAGCCAAGAGCCGGTCAATGAGCTGGTCAAAGATATCTAGCTGACGGTTATTGTAGGAGCTTTCCAACTTTCCCAGTGTGGGCAGCAGACGCCCTTTCGCCCAGTATTCACCGAAGCTCTCCCGTGGAGTCAGGTCCATCTGCAGGGGCTGATCCAGTGGACCGAAGTAGCCGTGCCCCTCCCACCCATCGGGGCCGGCACCCCAGCCAGCAGCGCCCAGATTGTGGGTAATGGCCAACGATTTTCCGAACTCGTACGCTGCCTGTGGATTCGGCGCCGTCGACTCAATTCGACGCAATTTCAGCGCATGCCCGCTCACGCCCAGCACATCCACTACGCGCGCACCGCCGTCAGGTTCGCCCTCGCGCAGCCAACCCAACCCCGCCGCCTCACAGGCGAAGAAGTCCCTAGGAACACCATGTCGGCTCTTGACATAAACATCCGAGTCGTTGACTGCACGTTCGTTGTTCTGGTTCATTGCGGACATATTTCCAGCATATTCTTCTTCGTTCCCAACCCCTTTCAGCACGTCGCATGCAGGGTAACGCCAGCGCTACCAAGACTTGTATTGCTGTCTCGGTTCTCTTAGTCCACTGTCGTTGCCTATTCTTTATTGGTATGGAAGGCAACTTCGACGACTCGCGCATTGCCCGCGACCGATACGGTAGGCCGCTTAAAGATCGCTATGGCCGCCCCATCTACCGCCGTGTGGACGAGGCGTCGCCGAAGCATGCCCGCCCCCGTGAGGCCGATTCGCGTGGCGCTTCACGACGCCCCATCCCGCCCCGTTCCGACCGCCCATCTAGGGCAGGGGCAGCCCGCCCAGCGCCTATGCCTCCGCGCAGGTCTAGGCCGCAACCGGAACGTCGGCAGGCGCCACTGAACGAAACGCGCATTGAGTCCCGTCCACCAATGAACCGGGCCGGTAGCGGACGCGCTGGCAGCGATCCGCGGTTTCCCCCACCCGGATATAATCCGGATGCGGATTTCCAATCTTCCTCGCGCGGCTCGTCACAGGACTACTACAGTGCCCCACAAGCAGCGAGTTCTGGCCGTGGTGGACGCCGTGGCAGTCGTGGCGGCGCCGGCGTCAGGTCTGGGTTCCTCATGCCACGCATGCGGCTGCCACGCTTGCGCTTTAAATCCATCATCCTGCTTCTCGTCATCTTCCTTGTCATCACGATGGCACTTGTCGACATCCGCCTGACCAGGGTCGATGCGTTCTCAGATCTGGCAGACCGCCCTGCCAATACGATGTCCTCCAACTGGTTGCTCGTCGGTTCGGACTCTCGTACGGGCCTGTCAGAGGAAGATGCTGCCAAGCTGTCGACGGGCAGTGGTGATTTCGGCCAGCGCACCGACACCATCATGATTGCCCACATTCCGGTGCTCGGTAAGCCGAAGTTGGTCAGTATCCCGCGTGACTCCTTCGTGGATATCCCGGGCAATGACAAGAACAAGATCAATGCGGCATTCGCATTTGGTGGCCCCCAGCTACTCATCGACACCGTCGAGAAAAACACTGGAATCCACATCGACCACTACGCCGAAATCGGCTTTGGCGGTTTCGCCGGTGTCGTCGATGCTGTCGGCGGTATCGAGATGTGCCCTGAAGAAGCCATCGACGATCCGCTGGCAGGACTGAATATCCAGGCCGGTTGCCAGAAATTCGACGGCGCGGGCGCCCTGGGTTACGTGCGCACGCGTGCTACCGCCCAGGGAGACTTGGACCGCGTAGAGCGGCAGCGTGAATTCATGAGTGCGCTGATGGGACGGCTGAAATCACCTGCGGTATGGCTCAACCCCTACCGCTGGATTCGCCTGGCCAATGCTGGCACTAAGGCCGTGTTCGTCGGCGATGGTGACCATGTCTGGCATCTGACCTGGCTGATGTTGCGCATGCTCTTCGGTTCCGATTCCCTTACCGTGCCTACCTCAGGCGCCATGGATACCGGTTATGCGGGCAATGTGCTGCTCTGGGACGAAATCGAAGCGCCAGCACTTTTTGCGGAGCTGAGATAGTCAAGAAGGTAGCTAAAACAGCTTCAGATAGCTTTCGAGACAACTAACGCGTGTGACTTAGCTTTTTGCTGAGCCACACGCGTTAGTTTTTAAACCAGTTCCGCCTAGTTCCGAATGGTCACCTGACGGGACACGATGGTCTCACGGGACTTACGCTCCTCGGCGGTCAGCGGCTCTTCGCTGGCCAGCGCCTCAGCGATACGCTTATCGGCCTCTTCCACAGCAGCAATCCAGTGGTCGTGCGGCTTGGTGTTATCCAGGTCCCAGACCGGCACCAGCAGGCCATCGGTGCGGAAGACACCAGCGAACTTAGTGCCCTCTCCCAGCGAAAGGTTGTCCGCAGCGTGCACGCGTGCCAAGGCATCCAGCAGTGGCTTCTCATCTTCACGGCGCACCCAGCGGATGTGAGCGCGCTCGCCCGGATCAATCCACCACACAGCGCCAGCGACCTTCGCATCCAGGCGGTACGACGGGAGAATCGCGTCGTTAGCCACGGCCAGGTTCTGCTCGATCATCGGGGTGCGTTCAATGCCCTTGGGAATCCACCACTCGAAGTCCTGGTGGACCTCCAGGTTGTCGAGATCCACGGCGGTCAGGACGTCGGTAAGCGGTGCGGCCTCGCCGTCAGTGGCGGAGGAGAGCTGCTGGCCCGGCTCTGCGTCACGGGCCCATGCCAGCGCACGGGAGAGATCCGCAGCGCCGTCATTGGTGCGCGCCTGCGTCTGCAGCGCGACGAAAGCCTCATTGCCCTGGTCAGCGGCACGCGTCAGGGCAGCAACGCCGCCTGGCAGCACGGTGCAGAGCTTGATGTCACGCTCGGCGTCAGCGACCGTGACCGGAATGACCACAGCCGGAGCGAACTCGCGGACAGCCACGATGTCAGCCTCTTCGTCGAAGTCCTTGAACGGACGCGGATTACCCAGCAGCGCTGCACGCTCAGCAGCGCGGGCTGCCAGCTTCGCCTGACGACGGCTCATGCCCTCCGGGGCCTGATTATTCTTCTTACGAGATTTCTTTCCCACAAGGCCACAGAATACCTATTCGCTCTCCGTAGTTCGCGACTGCCTGGGCTACTTATAAAAATCGTCGACGAATTCGCTCGCCGTTCCTTCGAAAAGCTGCTTGTCGACGGCCATTGCGCCCGTCTCCCCTTGTTCATCGGTAGCTTCGCTGGGGATGAAGCCCTTGGACCAGAAACCGGGCTGGGTGCGTTCGCGACCGGATCCAACGGGAATGTTGCGATGCACTTCCTCGGGAGCCAACACGTAGCCGAGTAGCCGCGCAGTAAGGGCAGTCGTCACACAAGCTAGAACGGTGATGATTCCGGCCTGGAAGTATGTCCGGGACACGTCGGCTGCGATAAACCACCCCACTGCAAGTGGCCACAAAACGCAGGCCAGGTACCAGATAAAGCGACCTGGCCCCATTACGGCAGTGACTCCTGTTTCAGCCAACGCGACCACGGGCCCCGTGATGTTGCGCACTGGCCACATGTGCATCGTGCGCACATCCGTTGCCGTGCGCGACAGCAGTGGGCGAGCATACGTTGCGCGGTCACGCAGCACCTGGAGGGTCTTGTAGACCGAAAAACCCAGCCCAATGAGGGAAACCATTCCACAGAGACCGAAAGCCCATGCTCCAAACTCACCGAGGAGGGAAACCACTAGGTCCTGACCGGGGCTCAGGATGCTCATCCAGACGAAAACGGTAAATGCGGCGAATACTCCGGCGCCGCTCATCGCCCATCGAAAGACGCTGTCCGCGCGCTTGCGAACAATCTCATCGGCCTTCCAGCGCGGCGTCGCACCCGTGATAGTCGAATCCGAGACAGTCGGCTGCCAGTTCTGCTGCGATGGCAGCACCACCTGAGGTGGGGACTGCTGCGGCTGCTGCTTTGGAGACTGCGGCGGCACAGCCCACCCCGCGTTTTCTGCCTGTTCATTAGACATTTTCCGCAGGGCTCCTCTCTCGCGTCTCTCTCGCGCGGCTGGCTTCTTCCGCAGTCTTTTCTCCAACGGCGTTTTTTGGGTGCGCTCCCCTAACCTACCTAAACTAGCCCGGCCACTAACCCCGCCACTAGTCCGACCAGCTGCGAATCTTCCGCAGCATGATGCGGCTCTTACGCTGCGAACGGCCCATCTTCCGAGCCAGGTTGTTCAAAATCGCGATGGCCTCGGTGATGTGCGGCCCCTTGTTCAGCATCACGCACTCGGCACGCAGGGCGAAGGCCGCATCGGTAATCTCCGCGCGGGACGGCAGGCCGGCCTTGGCCATGTTCTCCAGCACCTGAGTACCCAGAATGGTCGGAACTCCGGCTGCCTGCGCCAGCGTCAGAATCTGGCCTGGGACCTCACCCATGCGGTCGAAGCCCAGTTCCACAGCCAGGTCACCACGAGCAATCATCAGACCGGACTTGGCGCGCTTCATGCTGGCGATGATGATTCCCGGCAGATTCTGGAATGCCGGAATAGTCTCAATCTTCAGCACAACACCTAGGTCCCGAGCCCGCGATGCCAGATCCTCGCGGCCTGCAGCCTCATGTTCTGCCGCAATCTCATCGAGCACCTTGTAGACGTACTCAGCATCCTCCTGCGTGCGAATAAAGCTCACCGCAGCAATATCCGCGTGCTCCACTACAAAGCGCAGATGCTCAATGTCTTCGTCGGTAAGCGAATTGAGCGGCAGGTCGGTGTTCGGCAGGTTGATGCCTTTATGCGCCGCCAACGGCTGTCCGTTCGGCTTGGTGCGCTGGACACGCAAGCGGGCATCGACGTGGCTATCCTCGCTTGACGACGTCTCGGAGACCTCAACCACCTCAGCGCCGAGTGCACCGTCGTCGAAAAGCACCGGGTCGCCCGGCTTCAGAGCCGCCACGGCAGACGGCAGCGAGCAGGAGACTCGTGGAATTTCATCCTCGGTGCGTGGAATGGTGGTGATTTCCTCGCGGCTGGTGAGAATGAACTCATCCCCAGTGTGGAAACGCAGCTTTTGCACGGTCGGTGGCACGCCGCCAGCACGTGTGACCTCGTAGTTGCTGCGCAGGTGTGTGCCCTCGGCGATCCAGGCGTTCTTCTCACCCTCGGCGAGCACGGCCTCGACCTCGCCCTCGACGTCGGTGTCGATGCGCACAACGGTGAAGTGACGCTTCGCTGAGCGGGAGTCATGCAGCGTAATGACATCATCAAGCTGCAGCTGCTCCAACCACCCCTGATCTGCTTCCAGTGGCAGAGCAGGACGCCCCGGCAAATCGTTCGGAACTGGCTTGGGGTGCTCATCCAGACGTGGAGTCAGCCAAATCTTGGACTTGGAGATGACCGTGCCGGCGTCGTCACGCACAACGCGGGCGCGACCCACGCGCGGTCCCGGTTCGATATCGCCTGTGCGCAGCTTCGGGCCAGCCAGATCCATGGACACGAAGATGCGGCGACCGGCCTTCTCAGCTGCAGCATTGACGTTGTCAATCATGCGGCTCCACTGCTCAGGGCCGTCGTGGGCGCAGTTGATGCGAGCGAGATCCATGCCGGCAGCAGCGAAGCTCTCCACCAACTCTGCGTCGTCGGCGGCCTCGGCGGGCAGGGTCACCATAATGTGCGAAGTGACATCCGCGCGCTCCTGACCGAACAGCTCGGTGGCGTTGTTATCCAGGGCAATATCCGCGCGCTCATCATCGGCAATAATGCGGGCGACATCGATATCTGAGGTGCGCCCCGCCAGGGCCAACAGCGCGTTGAGGGCAAGTTCAAGGCGCCCCCGGGTGAAAGTCTCCACCGTGGTCAGACTGGTCACGCCGAGGTCGTGCAAACTGTTTTGCAGCTCACGGATGTCAATTGTGCGCAGGTGCGCGTAGTGCAGTAGGTTTTCCGCGTGCCGACGGCGCTCTTCCGGCACCTCTGCGAGCAGTGCAGATGCCTCCACCGAGACGTCGTCCAACTCTGTAATCAAATCGGTGACCTTGCTGATGAGGTCATCCAGACGCGGTACGGCCGCGCCGCTTTCAGTGTTGTCAGTTGCTGTGTCTTGAGGGCTCTGCGCTGCCATAGAGAAGGCACTCCTGTGTTGAAGACGAAGCGTTGGCCAGAGTCGGCCACGCGGGCCAATAGAAGGTGGGCATTCTCATTCTCAAATGAGACGGCCGAAAGCGCATGCCGAGAAGACATGCGCTTTCGCTACCAGCAGTTACTTCCAGAATGGATCCTGCACATCTCGGAGCGTCTGAACGGACTTGTCCAGCTGCTTCTTTTCGTATTCGTCCAGCTCAAGCTCGATAACGCGGCGAATTCCTCGACGGTTCACAATGGCTGGTGTTCCGATGAACACGTCCTCATGACCGTATTCACCTTGCAAGTATGCGGAGACCGGCAGAGCTACCTCTTGGTTCTGGAAAATGGCGCGCGTAATGCGGGCCAGCCCCATACCGATTCCGTAGGAAGTGGAGCCCTTGGCATCGATAATCTCGTAGGCGGCATCACGGGTTCGGATGAAGATGTCCTCCAGCTCGTCGTGAAGCGCGGGGTCGGCGGCGAGGCGCTTGGACAGACTGACGCCTGCAACGTTGGCGCTGGACAACACCGGCAGCTCGGAGTCGCCGTGTTCACCAATGATGTATGCGTGCACGCTCATCGGGGAAACATCGTAGTATTCACCCAGCATGTAACGGAAACGTGCGGTGTCCAGGATGGTGCCGGAGCCGAAGACACGGTTGTGTGGCAGCCCGGAGTACTTCCACGCGGCGTATGTGAGTACGTCGACGGGGTTGGAGGCGATCAGTAGGAGCCCATCAAAACCGCTGGCCATGACGGAATCGACGATGGACTTCATAATTTTCATGTTCTTGTCCACCAGCTGTAGGCGAGTCTCGCCGGGCTTTTGTGCTGCGCCTGCACAGATGACTACCAGCGCGGCATCGTCACAGTCGGCGTACGTGCCCTGAGTGACTTTGGTGCGCGACGACGCCCACACGACGCCATGGTTTAAGTCCATGACGTTGCCCATCGTCTTCTTTTCGTCGATGTCAATGATTGCCAAATGGTCGACAGTGCCTTGGTTGACCAGTGAGTACGCATATGCCACGCCGACGTCGCCAGCGCCGATCAGCACGACCTTATTTCCTGTGGATAGCTTCATAGCCCTCGGATCCTTCTCAACCGATTCGGAAAACGTTGCGACACCCCACAGGCTACGCTTTGTGCGGAAAACTGGCGCGAGATGAATAAACCCCGTGGAAAAAATTTTGCCATGATGGGAGTTATGGGATTCCTGCGTCGCGCATTTACTTCGATTGCGCCCTCGATTGCGTCTACGGGCAACACACCTGTAGCTCAGCCAATCGAAACCACCAGGACAGTGCGAGCTGCACGAGCAGCGCGAACGGGAATTACAGGAGTCGCTGGCACAGCTGGCATGGCCAAAGCGCTGGGCGCAGTCGGCACCGGCAGTCTGATGGCGACCAAAGTCTTTCGCGAACGTCTCCTAGGTACCGGCCCTGGCACTATCCGCAGCGCACTGCGAGCGGGCATTCCCTCCAACCCCGGTCTAATTGGTGCAGAAATTGCGTCATGGGCTGCCTTTAGCCCCTCGCTGATGCCGCGTACTCGGATCGCCACCGTTACTGTGACCTTCCTGGCACAGCTGGCGGGCCATGTCACCGGGGTGGCTATCGGCTATGGCTACAACACGACGATGCGGCGTCTGGCCAGCACTCCGCTCAGCCGCTTTGCGCCGGCACCTCGACACGAGCGCGCACTGGCCGTGACCTGGCATGTTGCCACCACGGCCACCACCGCGGCGCTGTGGCTGCGCTCCATTTCCCAGCAGCGCGAAATTGGCCGCCTGGTGGGCAAGGATGAGCAGGAATCCGCACGCAGCCAGTTCGCCTCCACAATGATTGCCAGTGGTCTCTACCTGACCACTCGGGGGCTCTCCGCGCTGGCCAATCGCGGCTATGACTTACTGCGGGACAACCTCCGCCCCTGGCTGCCGCGCGGTCTCGCCCCGGTTCTCAGCGGTGCCATCGTCGGTGGTGCCGTGGCCGCCAGCATTGATCGACTGCTTATCCGTCGGACTTTGGAGTCCATCGCCAAGAAGTCCCGATACCTGAATACCCTGGTAGTTCCAGGCCGCATGCAGCCCTGGGAGCCGGAACGTTCCGGGAGTCCATGGTCTTTGGAGCCGTGGTACGCACTCGGCGCCGAGGGGCGCGTCTTCGTCGCCGAAGGCCCCCGTGCCCGAGATTTGGCGGTGGTCACTGGCAAGCCGCTCTCCGAACTGCAGGAACCCATCCGCATTTATGCGGGCAAGGTGCCAGGTCGTTCTCTGCGGGAACAGGCGGAGCTCATCATCCGCGAGATGCACCGCACCGGCGCGTTTCGGCGCGATCATCTGGTTGTCTTCACCACCACCGGCACCGGTTGGGTGCCACCGTGGTCGGCGCAGGCTGCAGAGTTCTTGACCCTTGGCAACTGCGCCACTGTCGCTCTGCAGTACTCTGACCTCCCCTCCCCAGTGGCATGGCTAACGGACCACGAAACCCCAATCGCGGCTGGCCACACCCTTATCCATCGGGTGTTGCAGGAAGTCGACAAGATGCCGGAGAACGACCGGCCAAAGGTCTACGTCGCCGGTGAATCCCTCGGCGGGTTTGGCGGTCTCGGCGCATTCGAGAATTCCGCTGACATGCTCGCACGCGTCGACGGTGCTGTCTGGACGGGCGCACCACAGTTCTCCGCGATGTGGAAAGAGCTGACGCACCGTCGGACAAAGGGGTCTCCGGAAATCGCTCCAGTCATCGACGAGGGGCGAAACATCCGCTTCGCTACGCGCCCCGACGAGCTGTACCACTCCTTCTATGGCACCAAGTTCGGGCCGTGGGAATTCCCGCGCGTCGCATTCCTGCAGCATGCCTCTGACCCCATCGTTTGGTGGGATTACCCACTGGCCTGGCGCCGCCCCGACTGGCTTGCAGAGCGCGTCGGCCGCGATGTTCTCCCCTCCATGCGCTGGCATCCGTTCGTCACCTTCTGGCAGGTGCTTATCGACGGCCTCGCCTCCGTCACCGTCCCCGGTGGTCACGGCCACCGGTACGAGGAAGAAATGTTGCCAACGTGGGCTTCCATCCTCGACATTCCGCTTGACGACGACCTGGGTGGCGCAGCCGGAATGCGCTTCAAGCGCGTGAGTAAGTGGATTCGCCGCACTCAGCCGCCGCGTTCATAAACTTGTGACAGATATCCCTGAACAGCATTTTTTATGAATTTCGCATTAATTGTATTGCTTAAATGGTTGCGCATCCACTCATCTTGAGTACCATCGACGGCACAACCTAAAAACGTGTTGAGGAGGAATTTTCCTAATGACTAAGTACGAACTTCCTGAGCTGGATTACGCTTACGACGCTCTGGAGCCGCACATCTCCGGCGAGATTATGGAGCTGCACCACAGCAAGCACCACGCTAATTACGTCAACGGCGCCAACGCTGCTCTGGAGAAGCTCGCTGCTGCTCGCGAGTCCGGCGACTTCGCAGCTGTTACCGGCCTGTCCAAGGACCTGGCCTTTAACCTGGGTGGCCACACCAACCACTCCCTGTTCTGGAAGCTGCTGTCCCCGAACGGTGGCGGCCAGCCGACCGGTGAGCTGGCTGAGGCTATCGAGCGCGACTTCGGCTCTTTCGAGAAGTTCCAGGCTCACTTCAACGCTGCTGCTCTGGGCCTGCAGGGCTCCGGCTGGGCTGTTCTGGGTTACGACACCATTGCAGAGCGCCTGGTTATTGAGCAGATGACGGATCAGCAGGGCAACCTGTCCATCAACCTGAAGCCGGTTCTGCTGCTGGATATGTGGGAGCACGCTTTCTACCTGCAGTACAAGAACGTCAAGGCTGACTACGTCAAGGCTGTCTGGAACGTCTTCAACTGGGATTACGCTGCAGAGCTGTTCGCAGCTGCCAAGTAATCTCGGCTAACAGCGCGCGACTTTTACGCGTCCCTGCCGCGCGCTAAAGATGGCTTACCGGCTCGCTGACGGGGCTTACCCTCAGCGGGTCGGTTTTTATGTCTTGTTTGAGACCACTTTTGGTATTTCCCGGGCGGCACACGTAGCCGTCGTTTAGCGTTAGTGCCCATGAGCACCAGCAACAATGTCAACGTCACCTATGAACACCTCGCCGTAGCTGATTCAGAGGCGGCGAAAATCGCTGTCGTCAGTTTGGACCGCGGAGACAAACTCAACGGTCTAACACTTGAGATGCTGACCGAGCTGTCCGCCGTCGCCCGGAAACTGGCAGCTGACCGTGATCTGCGTGGCGTAATCCTACGTGGCGAGGGCAAATCGTTTTGCGCTGGACTCGATTTCGCCTCGGCATTTAAGAAGCCCTCACGCATCCTGCGCTCATTCGTCCCCGATATCCACGGCACAAACCTGTTCCAGCGCGCCTGCTGGGACTGGCGAGGCCTGCCGGTGCCGGTCATTGCGGCGGTGCATGGGCACTGCTACGGCGGTGGTCTACAGATTGCACTAGGTGCTGATTTCCGCATTACTACGAGCGATGCCAAGTGGTCAATCCTCGAAGCGAAGTGGGGACTGATTCCGGATATGTCCGGTATGCGAACCATCCTCGATGAGGTCAGCGCCGATACTGCACGTTGGCTGACCATGTCTGGCGAAGAACTCAACGGCAAGGAAGCAACTGAGATCGGTCTGGCGACGTGGGCCGTGGACACGGAGGACGCTGCACTCAAGCTGTCCAAGGAGAAGTTGGCACAGCTGGCGACACGCTCGCCGGATCAGCTGGCGGCGACGAAGCGGCTTTTCCGCGATGTGCACCGCTCTCCTCGCGCAACATTCCGTGCCGAGCGCACACAGCAGCTGCTGCTGTTAGCCCGCAAGAACACGGCCATTATTCGCAATGCTGCGATGAAGAAGGTCTCACCTAAGTTCGCCCGGCGCGGCACGTGGGCGCGTGGTTAGCGCGCTAAGGAACCGGCAGGTCATCCCCATGCGGCAGGTCCGCGGCCGCGCGCTGTGAATCCAGCCAGTCGCGAACGTGGGCTACCGATCGGCAGTCATCGCCGTTGTAGCGCAGCAGCATGGCGCGAGCCTCGGCTTGCGTGAGCTTTTCAAAGGACTGTTCCGAGACAAAGTCAAGGTCAGTGGCCGTCGCAATGCGATACAGATCCAGCGATGCCTCGCCGTCAACATCGGCGTCGCGCCAGTGGAAGCCCGACCACGGGGCCACGACTTTAAGCCCCATGCCGACGGTGGAGAGGATCTGGCGACGGGCGACCTTCAGCATGTCCACCCAGTCCTCCGAGGCAATGAACTTGTCCACTTCTTCGCGGGTCGGCACCCGCACAATCTTTGTCGGGCCAGCTGCCTCGGAACTGGAACCAGCCGCATCGCCTGTAGCCAGCTCCGCCGAATCTGCGGGCACCACAAATTCCTGGCCGCCGAACCGGGTGGCGCTCTGACGCAGCCAATAGTTCTCACCCTCTGCCGCCCAGCAATAGGCGCGGAAGGTCTTGCCTTGTTCATGCGCCGCATTTCGACGACGCATCAGGTAATCCCAGAAAATCGCAAAGTTCCTGGCCTCTGCCGTGCCACCGAGCCCTTCTGGCCCCGGTGGCTCCCAGGTGATAAACCCGCGGTAGTCCTCCCCAGGCACCCACGTTCCCCACAGGTAGGCGCCATCGTTGGGGTACGCCTCCATATCGATATCCATCTCAATATCGCCACGCGTGGCCGATGTCTTAGCGGCTACCCGGAGCGCGTCGACGTCGGCAAGCCGCGCCCTCGCCATCCACACCTGCTCCTTGCTGACGTGCGGAGTGTTGGTACTGGCCTGCGCCAGTGCCGTGACTGTGTCGATGCCCACACTGCGCAACCGCATGGACTTATCGCCAGGTAGGAGGAGGGAAATATCGTCACTTGCGGTCAGCTCATCCAAGCAAAGGTCGTGGTGACGGCAGGTTCGGCACTCCCGGATGCGCCGTGGCGCCAGCGGCCAGGTGCCTGGCGTAAACCGTGACGGTCGCCCCTGAGTGGCAGCGACGGCATCACGCGCATCCCGCAACGCCATCCGGTACGAGGCCACGCGCGAACCTTCATCGGCAATGACAATATGCCGTGTATCCAGGTTCATCCCGGTGGCACTAATCGCCCCCACCAGACCACAGGACACGCCCAGGCGGTGCAGTATCGCCGCTGCCTGCCCAAGCTTCACAGCATCGGGTCCGTAATGCCGTAGCTTCCACTCGTCCGTGACAACCATCGCCTGACGCAGGGTCCGCCCCATCACGCCAGCACGCCCGAGCCGATCAACGCCCAGCAGTCGCACCTTCATCGCCGCCGCACGCGCCGCATTGCTTGACGACGGCTTACGCCGCCGGCCCGGTTTGCGCGCAGAGAGCAGGTGCCTTGTGACAACCAGGACCGGCATGTACGTCGGTGAGGTCGTCTGTGGTGAATCATCGACCTTGACCAGCAGATCGGGGTGGCAAATCTCGTCGATTCCCGAGTACACCCCACCGGGAATCGGACGCTCATGCATGAGCACGCCACCGGTGATGACGCTTTCTCCGCGGGCGATGGCCTCAAGGGTATCCAGGTGAGCGTCCGGTCCCGAGGCCACTGTGTACAGGCCGGGGATGGACGCGATGGACGTCGGCAAGCGGTGCTCATGGTGAGAAGCAGGTTCGACTAGCCGCCCCTCGCGGAGGTCGAGGCTCAGCCGGTAGCGGCAGCCGATGAGGTCGCTCGCGTGGAGAAGCGGGCGCGAAACGGATGAATCAGTCACAATGAGAATTAGCGTATCGCCACTCGGTAGGAAGTTTCACGTTAAGCTTGGATAGCAAGAATCGTGATGCAGCCACTGCATCTGGCAAGCGCACTCCGGCGCGGTGGGGTTTACGGGTTTTCCGCCCCACTTTTCCGGAGGGACTATCTGCGAGCAACTAGGCGAAGGAAAAAATGAGCTTCTTGGGTGACATCCGTGAGCGTCGGCGCGAAACCGCCAAGCAGGTGAAGGCTGCCAAGGCGAAGGCTAAGGAAGAGGCTCGCCACGCAGCTCGACTTAATCGCAAGGCACATAAGGCTGAGGTCAAGGCCGCTAAGCGCGACCAGAAGCACCAACACAAGCTGGAGCTGAAGGAGGCCGCTGGCCGCGTTCGTTCTGAGGAAAAGCTCGGTAAGAAGGAACTCAAGCTGGAAAACCGTGCTCTGAAGCGCGCGGAGAAGATCCGCAAGGCGAGTGCCAAGGACGAGAAGAAGGCGCTGGCCGCCAAGCAGCGCCACCAGACCAAGATGGCCGAGAAGATCCTGCAACAGCAGCGCAGCCAGGGCTTCAACAAGGACAAGGCAAAGTCGTGGATCGGTGGCGCACGCCTGCTGGTACCGGTGCTGGTTCCGCTGGCCTACCGCGCCATCACTGCCATTCAGCGCCGTGAACACTCTTCGGCCGCGCAGAAGTTCGGTGTTTCCGCTAATGATGCCGCTCGTTACCAGGGGCACGGTGCGCCGCTGCTGGCCCGCATTGAGGCCACTCGTGGTTCACTGACAGAGCTGCGTAAGTCGGGTGTCAAGGGTACCGATGGTTTTATCAAGGACGCCAACTCGCGTCTGGATGTCATGACTGACGCCATTAACACTGCCGAGAAGATGACCCCGGAGCAGCGTCGTCGCGCACACCACTCCATTACCGCAGAGCTGGATTCTCTGGATCGCCAGATCATTTCGGAGCTGGGCGCGTAAACCTGGCCGCTTCGGGTTAAGGCCACTCGCCGAGATTCGTCGAACTAAGCGCGACTGTTGTTGAGCAGCAATAGTCGCGCTTTCGCTCTTAGTACCCCCGTATCGGGCTATTTTCGGGTTAAGTAGCAAAAAGTGTGTCCGCTCGGCGTGTTGCGGGGCGGGCACACCGTTTGTTACTTCATGGGGCCTTTTCTGATTCCTATCGAGTGTTCGTACTCGGTTGGGATAGCGTTGTCGTAGAAGGCTGGTCGGCCTGTTTCATGGTCGGCTTTGTTGTGGTCTTCTTCGACAAGATCGTTGACTTTGGCGAGTTGATCTTGGCCGAAATTGCACTGCCTGGCGATCTTTAATGGGTCGTCAGGCAGTTGCGTTTTCGAGTGCAGGTACCACTCGAGCATTTTTCGTTGGCGTTCCCCGGACCTGCCGCGATGCGCGTCGGCGATGCGTTTGAGCCCGGCGTTGATGCCGCCTTCCAGACTGTTTGTCGTTGAAGCCCAGCGTTGAGGCTCAAGCGCATTCGGTGGTGGCTGCAGGTAGGTAAACAGCCATCCTTTCCGTGAGAGGTGCAGCAGGGAGTTGTATGCCTTGCGAACTCGCAGATGGGTCCATTCCCACTGGTTGTTGAGTGTGCGGCGCTCTTTTGACACGGGCGTTTTCTCGTTGAGGAATGCTTTGAATACCTGTCCGAAGTCGTGCAGACGCAGCGTCCACTCCCGTGCCTGGTCGAGTGTGGTGATACGGGTCAGTTTCAACGCCAGGGCGTAGATGGCTTTGCCGGCGTCGGTGCGTGGTCGTGATGTGGTGTAGCGGCGGATGACGCGTTGCGCATGGACGAGGCATCGTTGGATTATCGCGTTCGGCCAGCAGGCTTTAATCGCAGTAAGTGCGCCTTGTCCGCCGTCGAGGACGACGCAGAGCGGCTCAGCGATTTTGCGGAGTAGCTGCGTGTAGGCGTGGGCGGTTTCGTGTTTGGTCCAGTGCCATGCGATGACGTGGTCGTGGCTGGCTGCGACGAGCAAGCATCCGGCGGCGGTGTAGGTACCGTCGATGAAGATCTGGTCGTAGATGCGCTGTGGGTCACCGTCGTTGGGGATGTCGATGAGCCAGAACGGTTTGAATCGGCGGTCAAGTGTCCAACGGCTTACCCCTTGTTGCTGGGCGAGTTCAGACAACGTTGCTGTGGAGGTGGCATAAGAGACGAAGGCTTTAAAGTCGCGGGTCTGCGTGCGGTCGGTGCGGGTTCGTGTCGTGGAACTGCCGCAGTTCGGGTCCTTGCATCGCCACCTGGTTGTGCCTTTAGAAGTGGTTCCGTTTTTCTTCATTTGCCCAGCGCATATCGGGCATCGTGGTCTGTTTTTACTCACCCGGAAAGCACACCAACCCCCGATTAGCACATGCGGGTGCCATTCCGGTGGATTGAACACTAATCGGGCGGATATAAGGTCTTGATGCTTATATCCGCCCGATTTACCCAGCCTAATCAGCAGTAATGCTGAAAGTCAGACACACTTTTTG